>JAZUOB010000176.1:0-7054 GCA_045604425.1 Clostridia bacterium | reverse complement strand
CTCTATGTCGCACTCCAAAATAAGCTCCGGAGGAATAAAGCTTCGCTCCAGATAAAACTGCTTTACAAAATCTGTCAGGACTTCTTTTTCTCCGGTGCCCTCTGTATCTTTGATTTTATAAGACTCCGAGCCAACCATTTTGCCGTCTCTTATAAAGAAAACTCTGACGAAAGCAATATCTGTGTCCATGAAAACGGCAATTACATCCTTGTCCTCTCCGCTTTTTGTGTTGAATATTTTTTGTTTCTCATCAAGCTTTTCTATTGCCTGAATTTTGTCGCGGATAAGGGCGGCTTTTTCAAATTCCAGACTCTTTGAAAGCTCTGACATTTCCTCCTTGAGCGTTTTTTTCAAAGCCTCATGGCTTCCCTCTAAAAACTTGCAGATATTTTCAAATATCGCCTTGTATTCCATTTGGGAAACTGCACCCATGCATGGCGCAAAGCAGTTCTTGATATGATAGTTCAGGCAAGGTCTGGATTTTCCTATGTCCTGGGGGAATTTTTTTGTACAGGTAGGGGGTGAAAACAGCTTTTGGATTATATCTATTGTATTATTTATAGTGTTTATACCCATGTATGGCCCGAAATATCTGGCGCCGTCGTTTTCTACTTTTCTGGCAACGGATATTCTGGGGTAATCCTCGTTCATAGTCACCTTTATAAAGGGATAATGCTTGTCGTCTTTCAAAAGAATATTGTACTTAGGGCGATGCTTTTTTATAAGATTGCACTCTAGTACCAAGGCTTCAAGCTCTGAGTCGGTAATGATATACTCAAACCACTTGATGTTTGATACCATTGCCTTGACCTTTGGGGTATGTGATTTTGAGTCCCTGAAATACTGGGACACTCTGTTTTTTAGATTTTTTGCTTTACCTACATATATTATCTTGTCATTTTTGTCGTGCATGAGATATACACCGGGATTTTGCGGCAAATTTTTTGTTTCCTGACTTATATCAAACAAGCATATCACCTCCGCTTCTTTGATTTATTATATATTAAAATCCTCAAATAATCAATCAGATTGACAATTTTTTTCAAAAAATGTATAATGCATAGGAATAGAGGTGTTTTATTGTGATAAAATTTTTTAAAAAGGAACCGGTGCTTGTTATCTCATTTATAGCGGCGATGATTTCATGTTTTTTTGTAAAGCCTGACACAGAGTATATAAAATACATGGATTTTCATGTGCTGGTATTACTTTTTAGTCTTATGTCTGCCGTATGCGGACTTCAAAAAAGCGGTATTTTTGAATATCTTTCCTCACATCTTCTCAAAAGCACCAAAACATCCAAAGGTCTTTGCTTTATACTTGTATCATTCACCTTTTTTCTTTCTATGGTAGTTACAAACGATGTGGCTTTAATAATTATTGTACCATTTACCATAAACGCACTGTCTAAAACAAGCGTCCCCCGTTCTTTCAAGATAAAGACCATTGTTCTTGAAACTATAGCCGCAAACCTTGGCTCCATGACAACACCTTTTGGCAATCCGCAAAACCTTTTTTTGTACTCCCATTATTCTTTTGGCGCAAAGGATTTCTTTTTGTCTGTACTTCCTTATGCTGCTGTCAGCTTTCTTTTGCTGTGGCTATTTACTCTTTTGGGAAAATCCGAAAAAATCACAGCACCCAACAAGTCTTTTCAGAAAACGGACAAGGAACGTCTTATATTATACTCCGCCCTGCTTATTGTATGTATTCTAAGCGTGGTCAGGATTATACACTTTGCTCTGGCAGGAATGGTGACTTTGTGTATTCTCATTATAAAAGACAAAGAGATCCTAAGAAAAAATGACTACTGTCTGCTTCTCACCTTTGTTTGCTTTTTTGTATTTTCAGGAAATCTTGGAAGAATTGATGCAGTAAATACCTTTTTAAAAGATGTCCTGGAAAAAAGCACGCTTATCACATCACTTCTTACAAGCCAGATTATAAGCAACGTACCCTCCGCTGTATTGCTTGCTCCTTTTACAAGCAGCAGGGAGGCTTTGCTTGCCGGCGTGAATATCGGTGGACTTGGCACACCTGTTGCCTCCCTTGCAAGTCTTATATCCCTGAAGCTTTATATGAAGTCAAAGGATGCATCTGTAGGTTTTTATCTTACCATGTTTACTGTCTATAATCTTATAGCACTTGGTATTCTCATGATTTTTGCTGTTTGTTGGCTGAATTAGAAAAAATACACTAAAAATCACTTTCAAATCTTTGATTATATGTATAAAGACTAAAAATTTTAAATAGAACAAAGAAGTTCTTGCAATTTGTAAAAAACTGTGATATAATCTTTTGGTATTCTAATTATATTATCGGAGGTGGGTTACATGCCAAACATTAAGTCTGCAAAAAAGCGTGTTAAAGTTATTGAAAAGAAAACTCTTATCAATATGCAGCATAAAACAGCACTTAAGACTGCTATCAAGAAGTTTGAAGCAGCTGTAGAAGCAGGTAATGCTGAAGAAGCAAAGCCATTGTTCAATGCAGCAGTTAAGAAGATTGACCAGTGTGCAACAAAAGGTCTTCTTCACCAGAACAAAGCTGCAAGAAAGAAGTCACAGCTCGCACTTAAGCTTGCAAAGCTTGGCTAATAGCACAAAATCAAGAGTCTGTAATTTACAGACTCTTTTTTTGTTTTCTTATATGTAATGTTAAAAAAAGATTGAAAAACCTGATAAATTGTAATATACTATATACGCTAGATACTTAAATTATAATAGGCTTATTATAATTTCTTGTTGCAAGTCATATTCTATGGTAAAAGCATACCAACTGACAGACTTTGCAACAAAGTATAATTTAAGTGTCTAGCAACCTTAATCGTCAGGGCTGTATGTTTTTCGGTGCATAGCCCTGAAATATGGGTTATGCACTTTTTAAATTATGGAGGAATTATACGAATGAGAAAAAAATTTTTGAGCCTTGTACTTATTTTTTGCATATTGACAACACTGATTACTGCATTTCCGATTGCCACTTCAGCAGCTACCAGCGGCACATGCGGAGATAATCTCAATTGGGCAATTGATGATGAGGGTACGCTTACCATAAGCGGTACAGGGAAGATGACAAACTATTATCTTACAGGACCAAGAGCACCCTGGTATTCCACCAGTTCCAGAGTAAAAAAAACCATTATAAGTAATGGCGTGTCAAGTATAGGGTCTTGGGCATTTTACTTTTGTAACAAAACAACAAGCATAACCATCCCCGACAGTGTGACCAGTATAGGAAATGATGCATTTAATAATTGCAATGATTTAATAAGTGTAAACATCAGTAACAGTTTAACGAGTATAGAAAGTGGAGTGTTTTATGGATGCGGCAACTTAACAAGTATAACCATTCCCGATGGTGTGACTAGCATAGGAGATAAGGCGTTTTATAATTGCAACAGTCTAACAAGCATAAACATCCCCAGGGGTGTGACAATTATAGGAAAGTATGCTTTTAAAGATTGCTCAAGTCTTACAGATGTGTATTATGGGGGCACTGAAGAAGAATGGGAAAATATAAGCATAGGTTTAGATAATTCATGTTTGACAGATGCAACAATACATTATAATTGTGAACCAACAGCCACGGAAGAAACTATACCCTACATGATTTCTTATAAAGGTGTTGTTTATGATCTTCTTTCTCAGCCAATTAACATCCATAAAGACAGTGATGCCGAAGTATCTGTCAAAGTAAATTATGAAAACGCCACAGATAAACACAAAATATATTTGACTCAGAACGCAGAGAAAGCGGTAGAACTAGAAAATAATACTTATAAAACATTTAAGCCCGCAGAAGTATTTGTTAAAGATAAAGATATATATGTTCTTATCGTAAATGAAGATACGGGTGAATCCTTCTCGGAAAGAACAAGACTTAAAATTGTAGATGATACAATCAATGGCGAATGGCTTCCAGATGGTAATACAGAAGGTCTTAATTTCAAATTATTTAAAGAAATAGGTTTTACGATTCCCGAAAATGTTGCTGTATTCGGCGGGGCAGAAATAAAATGGGAGTTTGATTATATTCCTATTACCGTTGAGTATGATAAGGAAGATAACAATAAAATCAAGGTATTATACGGATTTAAGCCCGGCGCCTCTCTTAAAGATAATTTTGATGAATATAAAAAAGAAATAAAAAAAGCCATAGCAGGATATAAGCGTTCCGACAAACAATTGCGTAATGATTTTATAATGACTAATGCATACAACCAAAAAATGAATTTTTTTGGCGGCAAAGTCATAGGTGGCGGATCAGGAAAATCAGATTTTGATGTTAAGACCATTGGTTATGCAGAAGGAAAATTTATTGATGGCAAGTTTGAATTACTTGAAGGACAGTTTTGTATTAACTTAGAAGTATCTTATACGTACAAAGGTCAAATATTTGTAAGTGTAGTACCATTTTATTATGAAATTGGCGGTGGTATTGGTGGTGGCTTTGAAGGTGATATGACAAACATTCTTCCTAAGAGTTTTATTCCCCAATTTGATGCCTATTTAACAGCAAAGCTCAGTGCTAAATTAGGCTTTGGAGTGGGTATGCCGAAAATCGCATCAATTGGAATAGCCGGAAATGGTTCTTTAAATTTAAAAACAGCCCTGAACAAGCAATATACAAAAGCCTGGGGGAAAGCAACGGCAGATTTTAACATGAGAATTTTGGGCAAAGAAGTTTACAAAAGCGATTTTGCCCAAGGTGACTTCCTCATATATGAAACCGGAAATGCTAATGGGTTAATTTCTGATAGTGCAGTTAAGCTTGCATCTTTAGAAGATGATAACATTTATTCTGAAATAGATATAAATAAGGTATATGAAAATGAAAGCCGTTCTTATGCTTCATCTTCTACGGAGTGGTATGGAAATATTCCTCCAATTAGTTTAATGACAGCCGATTATACAAATAAGAATTTACAACTGCTTGCTGAAAATGTATATACTGAATCAGCTCCAATGATGTGTGATATAGATGGTCAGAAAGTTATGGTTATGCTATGGGATAATGCTGAGCGTGATGCCGTAAACAGAACTATGGTTGTTTATTCTGTATATGATAATGAAACAGGCTTGTGGTCTGCCCCTGTACCTGTGTACGATGATGAAAAAGCTGACTTTTATCCGTGTTTTAATGATGGATATTTGGTATGGCAGAATGAAAAAGAATTACTTGATGCTTCAATGACACTACTTGATATTGCTAAACTCGGAGAAATATGTGTAGCAAAATGGAACGGAACCGGATTCGATAAACCTGTTACCATTACAGATAATAGTGCTATTGATACACAGCCGTTTGTATGTGCTTCTGATTCTGAAGTTAGTGTTGTCTGGACTACAAATAGCGAAAATGATATTACAGGAAGAAGCGGAAGCAATACAATATTAAAATCCAGCTTAACAGATTCTGCTTGGAGTGAAGCAGTAATTGTAAAAGATAATCTTAATTCTGTTGTTAATCTTTCAGCAGGATATACAGATGCAAGGTTAAATATTGCTTATGTTGCAGACGGCGATAATAATCTGCAAACTATAAATGAAAGAGATATTTGTATTATTACTGAAAATGAAGAATATAAATTAACAGATAATGATGTATTGGATAGCAACCCTGTATTTGAAGATAATGTGATTTACTACTACTCAAATGGAAATATTGAGTATGCAGTATTAGGAAGTGCTGATAAATCTACAGTTTTTGAAGATACGAAATTGGGCTTAACAGACAACTTTACTGTTCATACAAATGAAACAGGTGATGTTGCTATATGGTGGGCAAAAAACACAGATAATGCTACTGAAGTGTTTTGTACCTTATACAAAGATGGTGAGTGGAGTGATGAGATACAGATTTCCGATACAGGTAATCAGTCAAAATATCCTGCCGGTGTTTTGGAAACAGATGGCTCTATGTATGTTGCGTATAATAGTAGCATATGGCAAGATGGCTCTGTGGTTCAAAGCAATTTATATACTATAGATTTGTTGCCATCTTATGATTTATCTGTTACTGATACTTATATTGATGAAGATTCTATGAAGGTATATGCCACAATCAAAAATACAGGCGAACTTAATGTTGATTCGTATACAGTATCCCTGATTGATAGCGGTATAAATTCACAAAAGACAGTCAATGAAGGCTTAAAAGCAGGAGACTCTGCTGATATAGAAATAGAATATATCAAGCCTGAAAACTTAGATAAGCGCACAATTACTCTTTCTGTTTCTATTGATGACGAAGAATATAATTTAGATAATAATTCTGCGACTCTTACTGTGGGTAATTGTGATGTAAATATAACTGAAATAAGAAATTACGAAAAACTGCCCACTTCCCATGCTGTTGCCGTTATAAGTAATAATGGATATAGTGATACCGGCAAAATAACTGTTTGCTTGCGTAAAGAAACGGCGGATGGTATTGTTGCAGAAACACAAATTATTGATAATTTATCTGCTGGCGAAAGTACAGAGGTTACTTTCAATTATAATATTGTTGAGAATCCTTTTATACAATGGTATATAACAGCAGAAGCAGAAAATGAAGAGATTTCTTTGGGCAATAATGATTTGTACTTTATAAATAACTATCTATCTTCTGTTTCTGATTATAGTCACGACATACTGTGGTATACCATTAAAGAAAACTCTCTTGTTGTTAATGCCTATGCAGAAAATAATACTGCCACTAATTTAACTTGTGTATCTGTTCTTGCAGTATATAGTGCAGACGATAGATTAAAGGATATAAAGACTCAACCTTTAAGTATTGGCGGATATGCTGATACAGGTATAGATGTACGGTTTGAGAATTATACTTATGCAAGCGGTGACTATATTAAAATGTTTATGTGGAACGGATTAAATACTCTTGAACCTTTGGTAAAAGCAAAACAGATTACTGTTGCTATAAAGTAGTCATAAAAAATCTACTAAGCTTGGCTAATAACACAAAATCAAGGGAATGTTTAAAAATGCACAGACTGTTCAATGACGACAAACTGCCATTAAAAGCATCCCAAATAACAAGAAAACTTATA
>JAZUOB010000175.1:0-14651 GCA_045604425.1 Clostridia bacterium | reverse complement strand
AGCGGTGCGATTGACATTATAGTAGTAGACTCTGTTGCAGCGCTTGTTCCTAAGGCCGAGATTGCAGGAGAGATGGGAGATTCACATGTAGGACTTCACGCACGACTTATGTCACAGGCACTCAGAAAGCTTACAGGTATTACATCCAAGACCGGCACATCAGTAATCTTTATCAATCAGCTTAGAGAAAAAGTTGGTGTTATATACGGTAATCCTGAGACTACACCCGGTGGCCGTGCTCTTAAGTATTTCTCATCTGTAAGACTTGATGTAAGACGAGTTGAGACAATCAAAAACGGCGCACTTCCAATCGGTAATAAGACCAAGGTCAAGGTTGTGAAAAACAAAGTAGCACCACCGTTTAAAGAAGCAGTATTTGATATACTCTACGGAGAAGGTATTTCAAAAGAGGGTAATCTTTTAGACGTTGCATGTGATTTTGATATAATCAAGAAAAGCGGTGCATGGTTCAGCTATGACGGTGAAAAAATAGGTCAGGGCAGAGATAATGTACGAAAATACATGACAGAAAATCCAGAATTTACAAAGATGATAGAGACACAAATTCGTCAAATGCTTAAAGGTGAAGCAGAAAAAACGGTTGGTGAAAACACCGAAAATGACTAGAATACCAAATTTTAAATTTGTGTTGTTTACTAAAAATCATAATGGGTATAAAAAAAAGATTGACGTTGTGTGTATAATATAGTATGCTATAACTAGATTTATATCCGTTATTTGAATTATTAGATTTATTTCATATGGTTTAGATTTATTAGGGGGTCATTAGACAATGTTTTCTAAGGAAGTTGTAGTCAACAATCAGGTTGGTCTTCATGCAAGACCTGCCACATTCTTTATACAGAGAGCAAATGAATTTAAGGCTAGCATCTGGATTGAAAAGGATGCAAGAAAAGTCAATGCAAAGAGTTTGCTTGGTGTGCTTTCACTGGGTATCACAAAAGGAACAAATGTAAATATTCTGGCTGACGGCGCTGATGAAGAGACAGCTGTAAACAGCCTTGTAGAGCTTGTAGAATCAAACTTTGCTGAATAAGAATATTTTTGCACGGAAGCCTTTTTAAAAAAGGCTTCTGTTTTTGCAAGTACAAGACAAATTTTATGACGGAGGGAGACGGTTAAATGCAGACAAAAAAGAAAAAACAGTTTACATTTAGAGAAAAACCGCTGTTCAGATCAGGCAATACTCTCTACTACGGAGATCCCGGCGAGAAATATCTGCTTCAGCTTGATATTTTAGAGACAAAAGACATAAAAGACATCAAGTCAGCTACAAAGGTAAAGATAAAGCTTATTTCCAATACAGGTGATTTGTCTTCTTCTCAGGTTTTTCGTGAATCTGAAAGAGAAGATGTGTATACAGCACTTGATATTGGTCAGTGGTGGCTTAAGACAGCATTGTCACAGTAATTATATGAGAATGTAAAAACTGGGGTTTTTACATTCTTTTTTTTTGAAAATTATCAAAGTTGACAAAAAAATTGAGTGATGTTATACTTATTATGATAAACATGAAAAGAGGTTATACCATGGGTGAATACATAATAATCGCACTGCTTTCTTTAGCAGTAATACTGCTTTTTATACTTCTTTTGAGAAAAAATAATACAGGCAGCTCAAAAGAGATTTTTGATATAATCACACAAAACCAAAAAAATATGGGTGATATGCAGCTTGGCCGCATTGATGATATGCGAAAGTCTATATCCGACGGGCAAATAGCAGCATCTGAGACTTTGAAAAACCAGCTTTCTACTATGGAAGAAAGACTAAGGTCCCTTGAAAAATCAAATGAGCAAAAGCTTGATAATCTGCGCACTACAGTTTCTACAAGTCTTGACAATATACGTAAGGACAATAATGAAAAGCTGGAGACCATGCGAAAAACTGTAGACGAAAAACTTGAAAAGACGCTTGAAACAAAAATGACAGAATCTTTTAAGCTGGTCAGCGAAAGACTTGAGCAGGTATACAAAGGCCTTGGTGAGATGCAGACATTGGCGTCAGGCGTAGGTGACTTGAAAAAGGTTTTGTCAAATGTCAAGACCAGAGGTATACTTGGAGAAATCCAGCTTGGAGCAATCCTTGAGGAGATTCTGCCAAAAGACAGATACGAAACGAATTTTGCCACAGTACCCGGCTCCAGAGATGTAGTAGAATTTGCGATAAAGCTGCCCGGAGATGACGAGAAGCCGGTGTATCTGCCGGTAGACTCAAAATTTCCTGCCGATTGCTATTATGCACTGCAATCTGCTTATGAGTCAGGCTCGGCAGAAGAGATAAAAAAATGCAGAAATGATTTGATGCAGCGCTTGAAATCCTTTGCAAAGGATATCCGAACAAAATATATATCACCCCCTGATACAACTGATTTTGCTATTATGTTTTTACCGTTTGAGGGGTTGTATGCCGAGGCGGTAAACTGCGGTATGGTAGAAATTCTGCAAAGAGATTATCATATAAATATAGCAGGCCCCGGTACAATGGCGGCGCTTTTAAACAGCTTGCAAATGGGCTTTAGAACACTTGCTATTGAAAAGAGAAGTGCACAGGTATGGAAGATACTGGGTGCTGTCAAGACAGAGTTCGACAAGTTCTCCGATATTCTGGACAAAACCCGCAAAAAGCTTGGACAGATAGATAATGATCTGGATGCGCTTATAGGCACAAGAACAGCAGCTATTAAGCGCAAGCTGAGAGATGTTGAAAGCATAGATGAAGAAAGTACAAAAGAGCTTTTACAAAGCCCGGAAGAATGAGAAAAAGGAATGTAAAAATTTGTTTTTACATTCCTTTTTTATGCATACAAATGAATGATTTGTACACAATATAACAAAAAAGGAGATTATATATGTGTACAGCTATAAATGTTTTGGCAGAGGATAATTATTTCGGCAGAAATCTTGATTATGAGTATGAGTTCGGACAGCAGGTTGTGATATGTCCAAAAAATTTTCCTTTGAAGTGTAATATAGACTCTCACCTTGGAATAATTGGCATGGCAAAGGTAGAAAACGGCTATCCTCTGTTTTTTGATGGTGCAAATGAAAAGGGAGTGAGTATGGCAGGCCTTAGCTTTCCTGATAATTGCAGTTATAAAGAAAAAGAGGAAGGCAAAAATAATATCCCCTCATATGACCTTATAGCTGCTGTGTTGTCAAGCTGTGAGAACATGGAGGATGTAGAAAAATTTATAGACAATCTGAATATAACAGATGAGCCTTTTTCAGAAAATCTTCACCCGTCGCCACTGCATTTTATAATTTCCTATAAAGATGAAAGTATCACTATTGAGCAAACCACCGGCGGTTTAAAGGTATATGACAATCCACTGGGAGTTCTTACAAACAATCCGCCATTTGATATGCAGCTTCAGAATCTCAGAAACTATATGTCACTTACAGCAGAGGTGCCGGAAAATAGGTTTTCAGAGGCTTTGAGCCTGACTCCATACTCAAGGGGTATGGGAGCTTTGGGACTTCCCGGAGATATTTCTTCCGCTTCCCGATTTGTACGTGCTGCGTTTATAAAGCTGAACACTCAGTGGCTTGAAAATGAAGAAGAAAAGGTTAATCAGTTTTTTCACATACTCCAGAGTGTGTACCAACAAAAAGGCTGTGCCAAGGCAGGCGACAAGTGGGAAATCACCCACTATTCATCATGCATAAATACAGACAAAGGTATATATTACTATAATACCTATAGAAATAGTAGGATAGTTGGGATTGACATGCATAGAGTAAATCTTGAAAGCAAGCAGCTTTTTGTATATGACCTTGAAAATCAGGGAATAAGTATACAAAATTGAAAACATGAAAAAAACCGCGAATTGGCGGTTTCAGCGTGTCGATAAACTATCGACACGCTGGCAGAGTGCGAAAAAGGAAGTTATATTTTTTCACTTATCAAATACCACCATTTGATGACAATATATTTTTGGTACTGTCACAAATGCATAGCCGTTTTTATATTCAAATTCAAGAGAGGTATCACAAGGTGCCAGATACACTCTTTTTGGCGGAGTGTTAAGCTTGGCACCAACCATTACATCATGAACAGGGTATATGTCTTCTACTGCGTTTATACCGTTGCCTTTTGGTGTGGGCACTCCATACAGAAGATGTGCAATAAGTCTGTTTTCAGCTTTTTGCTCACGCAGGGTGGCAACACCTGCACTTTTCAGGTCTGTCACCAGTGATTTTGCACCGCAAAGAAGTATATCAAGAGCGTCACAAACAAGTTTTTTTGCAATCAGCTCACCATTTTCGGCGTAGTCTGTAAATATATCCCATGCAAAATATATTCCGCATCTTCCGCATATAACTCCGGACCCTCTGTATTTGTCAGATGAGGGAGTGTGCTTGTGTGAGCAAAAATGCTCAGCTGTTCTGTTGAAGTACGGCTCAATCACCTTTGCAAGCTCTGCTCCATTGGTTTTCTTCAGCTTTTTGTATGGGGTGTACATTATATAATCTGTATTATTTTCATTGTTGTCTACCGGTCGGACGTAAGAGGGAACAAATTCACCCTCACCCTCGTATGATGCACCAAAGTCAAAAACAAAACCGTCTTTGTCTATGACGCTTCCACCGGATGCCAGAAGCTTGCCGCCGGAGTTTATATAGGAGATAAGCTTTGATTTTGTCAAAGGTGTAATCACTGTTTCTTCCGGAAGAATAATAACCTTGTATTTTGAGAAATCTTCCATGGAGTCAATGACAGTGAACATATATTTGCCTTCTTTTAATATTCTTGCGGCACCTGTATCTGAAACAAATTTCATAGGTACAATATAGCCCTTTGATTCATTGGAAGTAGCTTCTGCTGAAAGAATAGCCACATCGCATACATCGGATGTATCATAAAGCCAAGGCTCTTTTTTTTCTATCTCTTTGTATGCACTGCCTATCATTTCATAGGTGGTCATGTCCATATGACCATTGGGCAAGAGCTGGTCGCCTATAGAACATTTTGCACCAAGAGCTATAGCAAGAGATGTTTCATACAAAAGAGTATCCGGATGCTTTAAGCTTCCAAAATCACCCAATGAGGTCATACCAAGATAGTCCATTCCAAGATTTTCTGCATATTTTGAAGACAACAGGAAATGGTCATATCCCCATATGCCTGTTTGCAGACTTTCTATTTCCAGATGAGAGTTTTGAAAGGCAAGCTGTCGTTTTCCCTTTGGTATATGGCCGCTGTTATGAAATACGGGGAGGCTTGGTTTTATTCTGTCAATTACAGCTTGTACTTTTTTTGTGTAGTTTAAGTACACTGTTTCTGCGTATTTTAAAAGGTCTGCATCATTGTCAGGGTCAAGACCCCGGTCAAGCATACCTTTCATACAAGTAGGGCAGCAGCATGGAGCAACACCTGCAATATCCAAAAAAATCTCGTCTGCATCGTAGATTTCTAAAACCTCTTCAAGCTGCTCCAAAAAATAATCAAGATAGGGAGTGTTCAGGCAAAGGCGGTGGAACATGGGTGTTTTGAAATTGTCAAACTCATGGGTTTTATTTTCAAATCTCCAGGCAGGATGCCTTTTTATAACCTTTTCGTCAAAGCCTACGGATAAATATACACAAGCTTTTACACCGATTTCGTGTGCTGCATCAATTTGGCTTTTCAAAAGGTCAAACTCAAGTCCCGGATGCATCTGGTTGGACATTGACGGGTGATAAGAGTAGCCGTGATGACATTTTGAAAAAAGCGTTATACTGTTGGCATGGGAGGTAATTAGCGCTTTTTGAAATTGTTCTTTTTGAAAGTTCTTGCCGATGTTTTCAATTTTTTCACTTGTGTGAAAGTCTAAATGTATTTGTCTTGTATTCATAGTATCAATCCTTTAAAAAACTTGAGTTCATTTTATCATAAAGCAAAAATCAAGTCAATAAATTTATAAATAATATTGAAATAAAGTGGGTTTTGTGTTATGATATCTCTATATATATAACATGGAGGAAAGCTATGAAAACAAAAATCAGTGCGTTTATTCTAAGCATTATAATGTGCGTATCTATAATGCCTGCAATATCTCTCGCAGCAAACAGAACCTATGATTATGAAGAGGGGATGGCACAGGACCTTAAGGAGCTAGGATTATTCAAAGGTGTTTCTGATACAGATTTTGCCCTGGGTAGAAAGCCAACAAGAGTGGAAGCATTGACAATGCTTATAAGACTTCTTGGCAAGGAAAAAACTGCTGTGCAAGGGTCTTGGAAGCATCCTTTCAACGATGTTCCTGCCTGGGCAGACAGCTATGTTGGTTATGCTTATCAAAATGGTATCACAAACGGTGTGTCCGATACAAGCTTCGGCACCGGCGATGCAAATAGCCAGATGTATCTGACATTTGTACTCAGAGCCTTAGGGTATACAGACAAAAACGGTGAAGATTTTCTTTGGAACAATCCATATACTCTTGCAAAAACTGCAGGAATTTTATACGACTGTGTGAACACTACTGATTTTTTAAGAGCAGATGTAGTGCTTGTTTCATATGCCGCACTCAGTGCTAATATCAAAGGCACAACCCAAAGTCTAGCACAGAAGCTTATAAAAGACAAAGTATTTACATACGATGATTATTTAAAATATTATAAACCCGAAGCGCTTGACAATTACAAAACAAGTCCTGTTGAGTACACAGCGGAGCAGATATACCACAATTGCTCTCCTGCTGTGTTCTATGTAGAAGTTTATGACAAGTGGGGAGATGCATTTGCGTCCGGAAGCGGATTCTTTATAAATGATACAGGTACTGCTGTTACAAACTATCACGTAATAGAAGATGCTGTCAGTGCCAAAATCACTTTGTCTGATACACAACAGGTGTATGACGTGGTGGGAGTATACGACTTTAACAAACAGGAAGACTGGGCAGTTATCAGAGTGGCTATCACAAAATCAGCTTATCTTGAAATAGGAGATGCTTCTTCTATAACCGGTGGGTCTACAGTGTTTGCAATAGGAAGTCCCCTCGGTCTTCAAAACACTATTACACAAGGTATTGTTTCAAATTCAAATCGTGTAGTAGACGGTATCAATTTTATTCAGACAAGTGCGGCGCTTTCCAGCGGAAGCAGCGGCGGAGCGCTTATCAATAAATATGGTCAGGTAATAGGCATCACATCTGCTAAGTTCTCCCAGGGTGAAAACCTTGGTCTTGCACTGCCTATGTCTATAATTGAGGGCTACAACAAGACAAACATCATATCACTTTCCACTTTGTTTGGCGAAGACTATGTAGACCCCGCCCCGCAAAATCCCTCTGCCTCCTCAGGCAAAAGTGATGCATTCAAAGCTTTAGAAGCTTTTGTGTATAAAAACGCAAATGATGAAATCAACGGCAAAAAAACATACTGTGAGGTTGAAGAGACAAAAACAGGGTACAAGGATTTTGGTATCATCTTAGAGGAAGATGGGGCATTGGGTATATATATGTATGAAGTTTATGAGGACGATGAATATTATACCCAAATTGATATTGAACCAAGTTCAGACAAAAGCTTTACAGGCTACTTTTATAATGTTGGAAAACCATATACCTGCGAAGGTGCATTGATGCTTGATAAAAAGTCCTTTACACAGAATACAATAATTTCCTTTGAAACATTTGAAGGTGATGCAGACAGAGAGCTGAATGAAGAAATTTGTTCTATAAATATTATGGAGTGTCTTGATTTTGTAGATTATGTATATGCAGAGTATTTGTATACAGAGGGAAGCTTTAGTGTATATGACCTTGGCTTCAAATCATATTGATGAAAGATGCTAAAATTGTCCGGAGCGCAAATAACATTCGCTAAGAAAAGAACTTTGCCCTCGGCGTATAAACATACGCGGTCGGGAGTCCAAAGCAAGAAAGACTTGCTTTGTCAAAGTTTTTCCATTCCAAACAATTTTGTCTATCTTTCATAAAAAGAGGAAGATGCTAAAATTGTCCGGAGCGCAAATAGTATTTGCTAAGAAAAGAACTTTGCTCTCGGCGTATAAACAAAAACACAAAAAAATATTGCACCCTCAGGGTGCAATATTTTTTTCGCTTATAAATTTGAATCTGGGCACTTTATTGCCGTTTTCATCTTTTACTTCTTCGCTCCACATTGAAATGGGTCTTACCCATATACCACCATCACCATAAAGTGCTTTATATACCACCATTTCCTCCATGGTTTCAGAATGAGTGGCTGTATAAAGAAGCTCATATTTATTGCCTTTGAAATGCTTGTAAATACCTTTTTTCATAATAATTCCTCAAAAAATTGCCCTGCCCTAAGGCAAGGCAACATATTTTCTAATTCAGTCTTGTAATGTGCTGGCAGTATACGTACACGTTCTGGATTTTTTTGGCCTCAACTCCGTCATCTGCCTGTATAGTGGGTTGGGATTCGGAAGGTGTAATATAAAGCTTAAACACTACTGCATCCTGACCCGGACGCATGTTGCGTATACGCTTGTATTCAAAATCTCTTTTTTTGATACCCAGGTAGTCGAATATTATAGTTTCAAGCTCTGAATTGCTGAAGCATTTGAGAATATCATCTTCGCTATATATTTCAACCAAATGCTTGGCTTCATCAAAAGTGAGATTTGTACATTTGAACTCTCCTTGGTTCAAAACAGTCATTGTGCTTGAATTGTCAAGTAATAATAATGGTAATGCTTTAGAATCTTTCATGAAACTTTCCTCCTTTTTTTTGGGTTATTGATATATACCCGCATTATTAACACCAATATCGGTTTGAAAATAAATTTATTCAATATTTCTAAAATAAAAAGAAGTATTTAGTAAATTTCGACAACAAAAAAAGTCTACCGATGGAAGTAGGTTGTGCAAACCTAGTCCATCAGTGACTTTTTAAACAGCTCCATAATAGGCTGAATATTACTTTAAAAGTGCTAATAACAGTGTTTTATCAAAATCTGTAGTCATTCGGGTCAAAGGTGAAGCCTATGCTGTTTGAAATCTTTTTGTATACATGGTCTTCTCCGGCAGTTATGCTCCAGCCCCAGCCTTCTTCTGTCACGCTATAAGAAACTGTCAGGGTATCACCGCTTATATACACTGTGCCATATCCTTCAAAATAAAAGCTGTCTGTAAAATAGAAATTGCCTACACCATTGTTGATTGCCACATTTTCTACAAGAGCATGACCCAGTCGCTGTCCGTTTCCCAGGATTGCTTCAATCAATATGTCTATTTTGTTGCCGTTTTGTTTGTATATATAGAAATTGTAATTGTCAGGATGTGAGGTAGATGCCCATCTTCCTACATAATTAGTTGTAGCCTGTAAAATAGGCTGCATAGTGCTTCTCATATGAAGGCCGTCTATCCAAAGCTTTAATGCTCTTTGTTCGTTTACCCAGTTGTATGAGCCGAACATAGTCAGCGACTCAAGGGGAATCATGGTATATCCGTTTATAGCATATGAGGGAATGAGTGTGCCGTTTGCGTACACCTTTATATCAGTGTACAAAAGGTCTGCAAATTTGGTGCCTGGTGTGCCGGTTTTTGAGAAATTCATTTCACTGGGGTATACAGAAGAATTTCTGTATATAGACAGAGTTCTTGAGCTTTGGTCCCATATCACATCAAAACCGAAATTCCTAAGATCCTCTGCCACAACAACACTTGTGCCATTTGCCGCATAAGAGGGTATAGCATAGTTATTTATGTATGCTACTATGTCTGTATTATAAACTGTGCCGATAACAGAGCCAATTTTTGCGCCGTGGCAAATGCTGCAAGATAAAAAAGTCAAAGTCGCAAGAAATGTACAAATAAGTTTTTTCATAATAATGTCTCCTCTTTTTTGCTATAACAAAATTATACAATCAAATTTTTGTTTTGTCAATCTTTCCAAATGTTGACTTTTAGAAAAAGTAGTGATAGAATAAAAGAAAAAAAGGAGGCTATAACTATGAAAAAGTTATTATCAATTATTACTATAGCAGTACTTACATTGTCAATTACAGCCTGCAGTGGCGGATCTGACGAAGAAATGGCAAAAAAATCAGCAGAAGGCTTTTTGGATGCCTTTGTAGAACTTGATTTTGAAACAATTGCAGATTATATGGTAGAACCTGATGATTTGCCGGAAGAAGTCAAAAGCCTGAACCTTGACGGTCTTATGGATAATATGGGTGAAGAAATGGCGCCATATAAAGAGGATTTTAAAACAGTTTTCGATGGACTAATCGGTGCTTTTTCAAAGAAAATGGATTATGAAATTTTGTCAATAACACCGGATGGTGCAGACTATGTTGTAAAGGCAGATATCACAATGCCAAAAACAGAGGGTATAGATTTTGAAAATATGTTTACAGACGCTTTCACAGAAGAAGAAATCACCCAGCTTGCAATAAGGCTTCTTGCTGAGGGTAAAATCACAGCAGATTCTACTCCTGAAGAAATAATGGGTGCAATAATGCCTACAATGATTGAAAAGTTTGAATCAGTACTTGAGGGATTACAGCTTGAAACTTATACAGAAGAAGTGAAAATGACAGTAGTCAATAAAGACGGCAAGTGGCTTATTGATATAGGTGAAATGTAAAGATTTTCTTTATAAAAAAATACGTTGGCACAGCCAACGTATTTTTTTATAGAACTTTATTCAAAAATTCAATCATTCTTGGGTTTTTGGGATTCTGGAAAATGTCATCCGGTGTGCCTTCTTCTAAAATCACTCCGTCGTCCATAAACAGAATTCTGTCTGCTACTTCTCTTGCAAATCCCATTTCATGAGTGACAACTACCATGGTCATTCCGTCATGGGCAAGTTCTTTCATAACCTGCAAAACCTCGCCTACCATTTCGGGATCCAGTGCAGAAGTAGGTTCATCAAAAAGCATAATATCAGGTTTCATGGCAAGAGCTCTTGCTATTGCAACTCTTTGCTTTTGACCTCCTGAAAGCTGTGATGGATAGTTCTGGGCTTTGTCCTCAAGTCCTACCTTTGCAAGAAGGCGCATAGCCTCGGCCTCTGCTTCTTCTTTTGTAGCTTTTTTAAGGTCAACCGGCGCCAGCATCAAGTTCTGGAGCACATTCAAGTTCTGGAACAGATTGAAATGCTGGAATACCATGCCGATATTTTCTCTGACTTTATTGATATTTATTTTTTTGTCATTTATCTGGTATCCGTCTACTACTATCTCACCTGATGTGATTGTTTCAAGTCTGTTGATACAGCGGAGAAATGTAGATTTACCACTTCCTGAAGGTCCGATTACAACTACAACCTCACCTTCATAGATGTCGGTGGTTATACCGGATAATACCTCCAGCTTGCCAAATCTTTTCTGGAGATCGGAAACATGAATTTTTATATTATCTTTATTCGCGGCCACGATTCAATCTCCTTTCCAAAGCTTTGGCAACCTGCTGCAATGTGAGGATAACTACAAGATACATCACAGCCACAATCCCCCAAACCTGAAATGATTTAAAGGTAATAGCTATGACGTTTTGTGCTTTATTTACAAGTTCCGGGAATCCAATAACTGAAAGAATTGACGTATCTTTCAGCGTAATGATAAGCTGATTTACAATACTGGGTATCATATTTTTTACAGCCTGGGGAAGAACAACTCTGAACATTGATCTCCAATATGTAAGACCAAGACTTCTTGCAGCTTCCATTTGGCCGGGGTCAATAGCCTGAATACCTGCTCTTATAATCTCGGACATATATGCACCGCAGTTGAGAGCAAGACAGATAGTACCTGCCTGCAAGGCGGTGAATGTTATGCCCAGTCCAAAAATAGTTTTCAGTCCGTATGGTACTCCATAAAATACAAAGAATGCCAATACAATCATTGGAACACCGCGAATAATATTGACATAGATTGCGGATATAAGTCTGCTTACCTTGCTGTCCACTACACTTGCAAGACCGAAGATTATGCCCAGCACACAGCCGAACAAAAGTCCCAAAAGTGCCAAAAGCAAGGTCTGGCCCATGGCTATAAGCAACAGTGACCCGTATGTGTCTATAATCTGGCTCATGTTATCTCCTTACATTGCATAAGGCATCGGAGAAATGTCCAATGCCTTATAGCTCAAATTCCTCAATAGTTTATTTATTAGCCGAGATATTTCTTGATAATCTCGTCGTACTTGCCGTTTTCTCTAATGTTCTTAAGACCTGCATTGAAAAGGTCGATAAGCTTCTGGTTTGATGCATCAAATATTGCCATACCGTACTGTGCAGGGTCGTTTTCTGTACCTTCTACAAACTTCATAGCAAGCTCACCTGTCATGATGTTGTACTTAAGAATTGGTGTATCATCGAAGCAAGCCTGTACCTGACCGCCAAGAACTGCCTGATACATGTCAGGTGATGTAGAGAATGTAACAACTGTGAAGCCGTACTTGTCCTTGATAGACTCAGCATAAGTATTGCTCATTGTACCATTCTTAACAGCAACAGTCTTGCCGCTGAGGTCTTCAAGTGAAGAAATATCAGAATCCTTAGCTACTGCCATACCTTGTGTAGCATCATAGTAGCCGTCTGAGAATATCCAGCCTGATTCTTTTCTTTCGTCTGTGATAGATGCACCTGCAATCATGCCGTCAGCCTGACCTGCCTGACAAGCTGCGATAGCAGCATCCCAGCCGATGTACTGAAGATCATATGTAAAGCCCTGATCTTCTGCAATAGCTGCAAGAATATCCATATCTATACCAACAATATTGCCTTCAGCATCCTGAAATTCAAAGGGGCTGAAGCCTTTGTCTGTAGCGATTACAAAATCTGCGTCATTTTTGCTTTGGCAACCTACTAATGCACATACTGAAATAGCAAGCGCTGATATCCAAGTGATTATCTTTCTCATTATAATAATCCTCCTAAAAATATAATATCTATCATTATACTATACACTTCCAAAAAAATCAACTATTTTTGATAATTTTGTATACTATACAAAAACTTGAATTTTTTTCCACAAGGATTATGGTATAATAATAGCACTTTAAATAAATGAAAGGAGATATTATGCTGGGTCGTTATTTTACATGTGTGGAAAATGTTCTTTTAGAGTATATCATGAAAAATATCCATAGAGCAGGACAAATCAAGGTGCTTTTATGTATAATCAGGTTTACAAACGGCTTTCACAGAGAGGAAGCTATGCTTTCTACATCATTTATTGCAAGATATACAGGACTGACAGAGCGCAGTGTAATGCGGGATATCCACGACCTTGAAAAAGCAGGCATAATCTTTCGAAAAAAAGCGGCGGACCGGAACATAAAAGTTCTCAGGATAAATCCGTCTGTTATAAGTCAGGCTGACAAAGATGTCCCGGCTTCTTATGACAAAGACGACACAGTCCCCTATGACCCTAAGTTGAAACAAAACCCTGACACAGATAACATACAAGAAATAAATAATAAATATAACAATATAAATAATAAAAGAGAAGAGATATCTCTCGCATCCTATGGCAAAAATCTTCAAAATTCCATAAACGAATGGACTCGGGTGAAAGCACTTGACTATTTTCAGCAAAGTGCACTTTTAAGAATT
This sequence comes from Clostridia bacterium, assembly GCA_045604425.1. Lineage (GTDB taxonomy): Bacteria > Bacillota > Clostridia > UBA1381 > UBA1381 > RGIG9115. The sequence goes on along the minus strand of JAZUOB010000175.1, from coordinate 1,092 downwards.
GTAGATAAGTATACGGATTTATACGGAGAAGACGCAGTATCGGAGATTATAGACCAATGTATTATGGAGGGTAGAAGCGGTATTTATTTTGACAGACTAAACGGCGAAAAAAGACAAGAGCCACGCCAAAGCGGCGAGGCTCTTGAGAGGATTACATGGGACAGTATTAAGTCTTAGAAGCATCCTTCAGGCATTATGTCTTGGTACGGTGATGTTTTTAAACAGTATTGTAATTGACCAAAGGCCTGCAAGACCTACAAGTGTGTATACAATTCTGCTGATAATTGACATCTGACCGCCAAACAGAGCACCTACAAGGTCAAAACCGAAAATACCAATAAGTCCCCAGTTGATTGCTCCTATTATCACAAGGGCAAGAGCAGTTTTATCCATTATCTTTTCCCTGCCTTTCAACAGATTTTAAATCAATATTCTGATTCATAAGTATTTTATCCCAAGCCAAAAAAATTAAACAGGTAATTATTTTCATTTTTTTATAATACAATCAAAAAAGGGAGTGGTAGTATGAAGAATATTGCAAGCTATGCTATAGCTGTACTGGCTATACTGATTATTGCTTTTATGTTTATAAGTTTTTCTTCAAAACGGCCGGCGGCAGAGCTTTTGATGTCTTATGGCTGGGAAATAAGCGAAAGTCCAATAGAAAGTGTGAATGTAGTTATTCCAAAAGAGTTTGACGATGTGTACAAAAATTATAACGAGCTTCAGAAAGAGATAGGTTTTGACCTTGAAAAGTACAAGGGGAAAAGTGCCGTCAGATACACCTACATAGTAGAAAACTACCCCCAAAAAGAATACAATGTCCGTGCCAATGTTCTTGTTGTAGACGGCAAGGCGGTAGGCGGAGATATATGCACTGTAGAGTTTGACGGGTTTATGCACTCACTTAAGATGCCTGGGTACTTGACAAAATAGTCAGATTTTTATATACTAAAGACAGTATACATAAGGAGAAACCAATCATGAACAAAAGATTTTTTATATTAGTTCTGGCATTTTTGATGCTATTTTCAAGCTTAGCTACAGCCGATTATAAAGAGGAATACCCATGGGCTTTTGATGCTGTTGAAT
>JAZUOB010000174.1:0-1886 GCA_045604425.1 Clostridia bacterium | reverse complement strand
GCTACGATCCGACTTGGTCTGCCTCCTTTTCTTTTGGCGCACTTTCTTCTTTTTTCTCAACTTCTACATTATCATTTATAACATATGTAGCTTCACCCAATTTTTTGCCTGCCTCAATATAACTGTCTCCGTCCTTGACCGTTATAGTATCCTGATAATGCCAATTCAGATACCCTGCCATACCTACCAACACAACCATTGCTGCTGCTACTATTTCTTTTTTTCTTAAAATCATCATAATTTTAATTCCTTTCACTTTTGACTTTTATATACTCTTACTTTGTGAGCCGGCAGGTCAAGAACAGCTTGAGCCGCATGAGAAAGCTTTACACACACATCATAGTCATCTGCACCATCAGCTACAATGACAGCTCCTTTTGCTTTTATTGACTTTTCTTTGTAATTTTCTTCCTCATAGTATGTAATCATAACATTTACATTTCCGGCGCCTTCGATTTGACACAAAATATCAGAAAGCTTGCTTTCTTCATCAGGAAATTCTTTATGAGAATTTGAATTACTTTTTCCCGGCACGATCATAAGCAGTATTCCAATAATAAATATTACAGCAAGAATTTTTTTATTCCTTGTATCCAATATTTTCTCTATTTTTGAAATAATATTTTTCCCGGACAATAAACCTTTTGAAGAATTGCCTTCGCCTGATTTATTTCGCCATGCATCCAAACTCTCATCTCCTTTACAGATTCGATTTCATACATATCATTGACATCAAGGACCACCTCTACAGTGCAATCTCTGCCAAGACTTTCTTTTAATCTTTTCACGCTATCTTCTGCTACTGCTTTTTCCAGTTCTTTTACTACTGCTTTTTTCTGTGCAAATTCATCGATGCTGTCAGAATATGAAAACCCTGAAAATAAATCAATTTTTCTTAGTTCAAAAATTGGAGAAGCTATTACATTTATAAGCATCACACCTGCAATAACATTCAAATATTTCTTCCATTTTTCCGGAGTCACCGCCTGTGCGACGCCGGAAAGCACTGCTGCAGATATCAGCCTGATTAAATATTCTTGCATTTTTATCCCCCTAACTTGTAGCAGCAAGTAATATGCTAATACAAATCAAAAACAAAACCGCAACTGTTGCAACCATAGCAAACAAAATAGTTATAGCTTTACTTATATTCATAAGAAGCCCACTTATTCTTGCATCAGTTATTGGCTCGGAAAGTACAGCACTTAATCTCACAACCAGTGCCATTGCACCTATCTTGAGTACCGGAAGAAAGCATATAGTGCACAAAATAACAAGACCTGCAGTACCTACTGAATTTTTCATAAGCTTTCCTCCCGAAACAACAGTTTCAAGAGTTTCGGACAAAAATCCTCCTACAACAGGTACAAGTGTACTCACCGCAAATTTTGCCGTTTTTGCACTTACAGCATCAAGAGCCGGTGATGAAAAACCATAAACTGCACATATTCCGGTAAATAAAGTAAAAGTCAGCGTCAAAATCCATTTTGATACCGATGTCATAAGCTTGCATACTCCGGAAATTCTAACCCGCTCACTAAGATTGTCAGCCACAGACAAAATGACCGCATACGATGACAATGGCAGAATACATTTTTGACATACTATACTTACAACATACACAGCAGCAGACAAAACAGGATGAAAAGCAGCTGCCGTTATTCCTTTTCCGGAAGTGATAATCAAGGTGGCAAGCATGGGAGAAAGCTTTGTAATAAAGTCACACATATCCTCTATAACCTCTGTTGCATAACCTGAACAAATGCTAAAAGTCTGTATAGCCGTTGCTGCCACAGCTCCATAACAAGAAAAGAATGATACAGAGCTTACATTTGCCGACATATCCTTGCCAAGCAATGTTATAAGTGTTGACAGCATGGCAAGGC
>JAZUOB010000173.1:0-3385 GCA_045604425.1 Clostridia bacterium | reverse complement strand
AGAAATCTTTTCTCATCGTCAGGCAATCGGTCAGTGTTCTAAGTATTTAAAGAGCCTGGACGGTGTGAAGATAACAGTGGTAGAAAACACTGCAATTGCTGCAAAAATGGTTGCAGAAAGCGACAGAGACGATGTAGCATCTATATCTTCATCTGTTTGCGGAAAAATATATGGTCTTGAAGTAATAAAAGAAGATATAAAAGACAGTGACAATAATTATACAAGGTTTATCTGTATTTCAAAGGATATGGAAATATATCCCGGAGCTGATAAAATAACAGTTCAGCTACGACTTTCACATCATCCGGGAAGCCTTTATAATCTTATTGCAAAATTTGCAGCAAGAGGTGCAAATCTTACAAAGATTGAAAGCAGGCCAATCATGGGACTTGATTTTGAATTTATGTTTTTGCTTGATGCAAACATTTCAGTTTATTCACAGGAGCTTTCAGAACTTATTAGAGACCTTGAAAACGAAGCAGGAGGGTTTTGCTTCTTAGGTGCATATAACGAGAGTTGATGAAGCTGCCGGAAAAGTATTACTTTTCCGGTGGCTTTTTGCTTTTAAATGTGAATGTGTCAAAAATGTTAAATGTTTTCGTATTGTTTGACAAAACTTCAAAAATGGGGTATAATGTATGAGTATAAAATTATCATGGGATTATAGTAATAAAATATATTCTATTTAGTTATGAAAGGATACATATTATGAAGAAAATAATTGCTGTATTTATTGCTTTATCAACTCTATTTTTATCAACAGTACATGGGCAAGAGACATGGAAAGATTTGTTTATCACAAGATTGATGAAGCTTATGACAAATAATCCTACATACACAGATGTAGCTCTTACAGACCTTGACAAAAACGGTATTCCGGAAGCATTTCTTATCAAGAAAGGAATGAACGGCGGTATCAAGACAGGAATTACATTTCGCGACGGTGTAATTGTAAGTATTGATGTTCCTTATAATGTTACAGGAGCATGCCTTGAAGATATTACAGTTTATGATGCATACGGAACAAATATATTTGTAGGAAAAGAAGTTTCAAGATATACATCTGAAATTCTGTATTTTGAAATATCTCTTCAAAACAATACACTCATGTGCAAGAATGTAAAGAAGAATGACTATGCGGATTATTCTGCACTGCCATACAAAGACGTTTTCGGTGATGATTTTTATGTTGATGATTATCCTGACAGAGACAAGCTTGAAAGCTTTATGAACGAATATGATATGCCTACTCATATCAATGTAAAACCCGCCACAGCAAAGGTTTCTGTAAACGGCAACATTGTAGACATGGCAGGCGTAATGGTTTCTGAAAATAACTACTATAAAATAAGAGATGTCGCTATGGTGTTATCAACCGGAGTAAATCGATTTAGTGTGAGTTGGGACTCTGACAAGGGTGCTATAGCTATCACTACCGGAAGAAAGTACACAGCAGTTGGCGGAGAGCTTTCAGGAAATAGTGACCTTGGCGGAGCTGATGTGTCATACAACAAAGTTACTCTTATAGTCAATGGTGCTGAAAAGACATTGGATGCATATAATATAGACGGCAATAATTATTTCAAAATAAGAGATTTGGCAGATATTATTGGTTTCACAGTAGGTTGGGATGCTTCTTCCGGTACTGTGACAATAGAAAATAATTAAATCCAGAGGTATGTATTTATGATACAAAATTTGAATGCTATTTTGTTAAATGTTCCGGCAGTTTTGATTGCTTTATCAGTGCATGAGCTTGCTCATGGTTGGGTTTCTGTAAAGCTTGGAGACCCTACACCAAAAAATCAGGGGAGATTAACTCTTAACCCCTTGGCGCATCTGGACCCTATTGGTACTTTGCTTATGATTTTTACTGGTTTCGGCTGGGCAAAACCGGTACAGATAAATCCGTCATATTATAAAGACAGAACAAAAGGTATGGCAATCACAGCTTTAGCAGGACCGCTTTCTAATTTGATTTTGGCTTTTCTGGGGATGTTTTTTGGTGTTATGACAGCAAAAATACTCACGACAGTTGGAGTATCAATGCATATTATCGGCAATATCCTCACTTTTACATCTGTATTTGCACGCTTGAATTTGGGATTTATGGTATTTAATCTTATACCATTTCCGCCACTTGACGGATTCAAAATCTTTGGACCTATTATGACAAGACAAGTCTATTTGTCGATTTTAAGATATGAGCAGTACATTATGTATCTTTTGATGTTTTTGTCTATACTTGGTGTATTCTCAACTATTATCGGTAGTGGAGTTACATTCTTCTACAGAATAATTTTAAAAGCAGTATGCAATATATTCGGAATATATATTTAACTTGCGAAAGGACAAACAAACATGGCATCACTATCTTATAGACTGGATAGCTTTGAAGGCCCTCTGGATCTTTTGCTTACCCTCATACAAAAAAATAAAGTAAGCATTTATGATATTCCCATCAGCGATATTACAGATCAGTATCTTGAAGTTATCAATAGCGAAGAGAATACAGATTTGGATTATACCGGTGAATTTCTTGTAATGGCATCACAGCTTTTGTATATAAAATCCAAAATGCTTTTGCCAAAGGCAGAGCCGGAAGACGAGGAAGACCCCAGAGAAGACCTTGCTACAAGATTGATTTTGTACAAGAAATACAAAGAAGCATCTTTAGAGCTTAGAAAAAATGAATTTGCAACAAAGAACATGATTTTCAGGGAAAGTGAAAAGATAGATTTTCCTCTTCCTACATATACCAGACATCATGAGCTTGCAGAACTTATGGAAGCTTTTGATATGATTATGTCACGTCGTGAAAGGCGCAAAACTCCCGACAAAGCAGCTTTTAGCGGTGTTGTGGGCAGAGAAAAAGTTTCAGTTGATGATATGGTGGAAAAAATTTGCAAAAAACTGCATAAAAATCATCATATATCATTTGTGTCACTGTTTAAAGATTCAGCATCGAAGCCTGAAATGGTAGCTACATTTTTAGCAGTTCTTGAAATGATACGTCTTTCAAAAATCTATGTAGAAAACGATAAAAATACAAATGAATTGATATTGGTAAAGGGTACCATGTCCTGAATTGGAGGAACTGATGGATAACATAAAATATGCTGTTGAAGGCATATTATTTGCAGCAGGTGAGCCTGTAAAAGCACCGCAGCTTGCAATAGCCTTGGACACAGACACAAAAATAATACAAGAAGCTGTACAAGAGCTTAAAGACGAGTATAATTCTTCACACAGAGGGTTTACAATAATAAATATAGATGACGGATATCAGATATGTTCACGTCCTGAATATTATTCATATATTCAGGTTATACTCGGAGAGCAGAGAAGACAGGCTCTTTCTAATGCGGCTATGGAGACTCTGGCA
>JAZUOB010000172.1:0-2765 GCA_045604425.1 Clostridia bacterium | reverse complement strand
TAAATTTAATTATAATTATGTACGTAGTGTAAAATTATTTGAAATTAGGTTGACTTTCAAAAATCTCAGCATATAATAGTTCATAAAGAAACTATTTTTTTTGAGGGTGATAATATGACTTCAAAATATGATAAATATATTCAGATAATAAGCAAAAGTATGCACAAAAGAAATGAAATTATGAAATCAAAAGCAAAAGAGTTGGGACTTACTGACGGTGAAGCTCTGGCACTTATGTTCTTTTATAAACACAGTACCATGAATAATGCTATAGATATGGTAAAGGAATGTCATGTGTCCAAGGCGTACGTATCAAAAATTATGCTGGGTCTTATGGCAAAAAAGCTTATTACAATAAATACAGACACAAAAGACAAAAGAGTCAGGAACATAAAGCTTTCCAAGGTAGCAAAAGACAAAGCGGAACAGTTGTGCACAAGCCTTGAAAAGTATATGGATCAGGTTGTCAAAGATTTACCCCGGCAGCAGCTTGACAAAATATTCAAGATACTTGACACAAATATTGATAATATCTAGAGAAAGGAATAAAAAAATGAAAAAACTTATATCTTCTATACTTATAATATGTATGATGGTTCCATGGACAGTGGCATTTGCTGAGGATAATACCATGACAGTGGACCAGGCGGTGGAATATGCACTTTCACATTCCGATGTGTTTTCCAAACAGGAAGCTTCCGTAATATCCTCTACATATTCATATTATCAGGCAAAGATTGCCCAGAAAAGTCTCAAAGAAAATAAGTATCTTGAGAATATGACCATAGACATGTATCTTTCTTATACGGGGTATTATACTGAAGCCGCAAAGCTTGGAGAAACAGTGGCGAAGCGTGGTATGGAGAATTTGAAAAAGCAAGTTTCACAAGAGGTAAAAAATAAATTTTTTACTTATTTAAACAGTGTACATATTCAAAGCATCGCAAAAGAAAATATGGACATTTCCTATGACAGAATGACCGCTGCAAAGAAGAAGCTTGATATGGGGGTCATCAGCCCGCTTGATTATAAAAGCTTTGAGCTTGTGTATGAGGGTACGGTAAATTCCTATAATCAAGCTACCAGAGATAAACAGTACAATCTTACAGATTTAAAAAATACCATGAACTATCCTCTTGATAAAGACTTAGTACCTGTAGGGGAGTTTGAGTATGAAATAAAAGAGCCACTTTCTCAGGCAGATGCAATCAAGCTTTCAAGAAGCGGAAATACATATCTTAATATAGCTGATAACTTTGCTCTTGCACAGCTTAAATGGACTTGTTGTTCAAAATACTATCTTACAACTGACCATGGATATAAAATTGAAGAAGCAAATATGAAATCTGCAGAGTCTGATTTCAGAGCCAATGTAAACAGCTTTGATATGACAATCAGAAGCTCCTATAATTCTCTTGTGACCATGAAAGAACAGCTTGACTATTCCCTTTCTTATGTTCAGTATTTGAAAGACAATGCAGATGCAATGTATGTAAGATATCAAATGGGAATGGTCACAGCAAATGACTGGCGCCAAAGTCAGCAGGAATATTATCAGGGCAGAAATGATTATGACAAGCTAAGACTTGCCTACTATATAGCAAGTCTTAGCTATGAAGGATTATACAGCTAAATGGGAGGTCAGATATGAAAAAGAGAAATTTTATTATAGCTTTACTTGTTTTTAGTCAGCTGTCGGCTTTGGCAGGCTGCAAAAAAAAGGCCATTGAAAAGAAAGAAGATACAGCCCAGAACGTAAGTGTGTACACAGTAGCTCAGGCTCCCATAAGAAGCACTGTCACATACACAGGTGAAATACAGGCATCAGAAAGTGCAAGCGTTGTGTCAAAACTATCAGCAGTAGCAAAATCAGTGTACTGTCAAGAGGGAGATTATGTAGAAGCAGGTACAGTCCTTGCAAAGCTTGACGACACAGATGTACAGCTTGCGTATAATCAGGCAAAAGCGGCATATGATAGTGCCAATGCCTCTTACAGCATGGCGGTAAATGCTACAACAAAGCAAGCAGAGACAGGGGCTGTGCAGGCATATGAAACTGCAAAAATCAATTATAATACAGCAAAGACAAACTTTGAACGTGAAAAAGAGCTTTATACAAACAATACATCTGTTATAACAGCCGAAAACAACCTGAATACAGCAAAGGATCATTTGGTAAGTACTCAGGCACTTTATGATATGGGTGCTGCATCACAATTGGAGCTTGATAGTGCAAAAAACAACGTAGCTAGCGCACAAGCTGCGTACGACGCGGCAAAAGCAGGTGCCAGAGCACAGTATGATGCAGCAGAGGCAGCCTACAAAAGCGCAGAAAATGCACTTGTTCATGCAGAAGAAAATCTTGACCTGACATCTACAGTGTCTACCGAAACTGTTGCAACTGCCGGTGCCCAGGTCAGAAGTGCAGAAGCGGCTCTTAGTATTGCAAAAAACAATTTAAGCAGTACAAAAATCACAGCGCCCATATCCGGAATTGTGGCGTCAAATAATATGCATATTGGACAAATGGTAGGAGCCGGCACTGAGCTTTTTAATATCAAAAAGGCAAGTACGGTAGACGCACTTGTGTCGGTAACAGAAACTGTAATTCCGTATATACATATAGGAACACAGGCGTATATTTCAATAAGCTCTGTGGGTATACAAGACAAGCCGGGAATTGTCACACTTGTCAATCCGGTAAAAAATGCCCAGACAGGATTATACACAGTAAAGGTCAGTGTAGAAAACCCTGACGGAGATAT
>JAZUOB010000171.1:0-2722 GCA_045604425.1 Clostridia bacterium | reverse complement strand
CTTTCATCAGAGGGATTGTTTCTGAAAGCTATCAAGCGTTCTACATCACTTTCTTTGATATATCCCTCTTTTGCAGCCACGTTTGCTACAGCATCGAAGTTAGAAAGGCTGACATTTTTTACACCTGCAGCTGCTAATCTGTCAAGACCTTTTTGCATACCATAAGTAAATATACTTGCTATACCCAAAACTTCAGCTCCGGCTTCTCTGAGAGCATCTACAACCTCAATAACACTTCCACCGGTAGAAATCAAATCTTCTATAACTACAACTTTTTGTCCGGCTTCAAGCTTACCTTCGATTCTGTTGCCTCTGCCGTGGTCTTTTGCACCTGATCTGACATATCCCATAGGCATATCAAGAATATGACCAACAATAGCTGCGTGAGCAATACCTGCTGTGCTTGTTCCCATAAGAACCTGACAATCAGGATATTCTCTTTTGACTATTTCTGCAAGACCATTTTCTACATGATTTCTTACTTCAGGCGCTGTAAGTGTCAATCTATTGTCGCAATAGATAGGACTCTTGATTCCGCTTGCCCAAACAAAAGGATTTTCCGGTCTTAAAAACACCGCTCCTATTGATAATAAATCTTTTGCAATCAACTGTTCCATTATATTTCCTCCAGATTATTTATAATATTTACATGCACTGTTAAACAATCCCATTTCAAATTTGCCGCCAACATTTTTGTACAATCCGTTTCCTATACGCTCTGTATGACCCATTTTTCCTATAACTCTGCCGTCGGGTGACATTATACCTTCAATAGCATGATATGAGCCGTTTGGATTAAACTGGATATCAAATGTGGGTTTGCTGTCAAAATCAACGTATTGTGTCATAATCTGACCATTATCTGCAAGTTCTTTAATCAGTGCATCCGGTGCAATAAATCTTCCCTCTCCATGTGAGATTGGAACTGAATAAATGTCACCAACATTTGCTTCTATAAGCCATGGTGAATTATTTGAAGCAAGTCTTGTATTTACAATCTTTGACTGATGTCGTGAAATTGTATTGAATGACAAGGTAGCGCAATCTGAATCTGTATCAATGATTTTGCCGTATGGCACCAATCCAAGTTTTATAAGTGCCTGGAAACCATTACAGATACCTGCCATCAAACCGTCTCTCTTTTCAAGAAGCTCTGCCACTGCATCTTTGATTTCGGAATTCCTGAAGAATGCAGTTATAAGCTTACCTGAGCCTTCAGGCTCATCACCGCCGGAAAATCCACCAGGAATAAAGACAATTTGAGATTGCCTGATTTTCTCCGCAAAAGCTTCGACTGATGCAGATACATTTTCAGGGGTCTTATTGTTTATTACAAATATTTCGGCATCAAGACCTGCTCTTTCAGCAGACTTAGCTGTATCATATTCGCAGTTTGTGCCCGGGAATACAGGAATGAGTATCTTTGGCTTTTGAGTCTTGATTTGTGAAGTAAACTTTTTGTCAGTTTCAAAAGTATATACAGGTGCTTCATTTTTAGCTGTATCAATATTGCATCTAAATACATTTTCGAGCACTGCCTCATACTCTTTTGAAAGTTTATCAATTTCAAGTGATACACCGTTATATTTAATTACATACTCATCTGTTGTCTTACCCAAAAGTGTTCCAATGTTAGTGTCATCGCAAAGCTCCATAACAAATGCACCATAGTTATATCCAAAGATATCAGCACATGTATAATTCTTATCAAATTCAAAGCCTACTTTGTTTCCAAGGCTCATTTTGAACACAGCTTCAGCTATACCGCCATAGCATGGAGTCCACATTGAAAGAACTTTTTTGTTATCGACCAAATCAGCTATAACCTCAAAATTCTTCATAAGTGACTCAGCTGTAGGTAGTCCGTTTTCATCAAGTTCAGGCTTCAAAACAACAACCTTTGAGCCGGATTTCTTGAATTCAGGGCTGACAACTCTTGAAATATTATCAGTTGTAACAGCAAAAGATACCAAAGTTGGTGGTACATCTATATTTTCAAATGTTCCACTCATTGAGTCTTTTCCGCCGATTGATGCAATACCCAAATCCATTTGCGCCTTAAAAGCACCAAGAAGTGCAGACAATGGTTTTCCAAATCTTTCAGGAGATTTGCCGGGTTTTTCAAAATATTCCTGGAATGTAAGATATACATCCTCAAATTTTGCTCCGGTTGCAACCAATTTTGCAACTGATTCTATAACTGCAAGATATGCACCGGAATAAGGACTTTTTTCTGTTATAAACGGATTATAACCGTATGACATGAATGAACATGTATCAGTGTCGCCTTTTTCTACAGAAACCTTGTGCACCATAGCCTGAATAGGTGTTCTCTGGTATTTGCCGCCAAATGGCATCAATACAGTACCTGCACCGATTGTTGAGTCAAACTGTTCAGCAAGACCGCGTTTTGAACATACGTTCAGGTCTTTAACCAGCTGTGTCATTTGCTCTTCAAAATTATCAGTAACGTCTTTATTATAATCACAGCAGGATGCAGCTTTGACATCTACTTTTTTAGGAGCACCATTAGAATTAAGAAATTCTCTGCTGATATTGACAATAGTATTGCCGTTCCAAGTCATAACAAGGTATGGCTTTTCTTTTACAACAGCAACGCAGCTTGTCTCAAGATTTTCTCTGTCAGCTAGCCTGCAAAAACTATCCACGTCTTTTGCTTCCACTACAACAGCCATTCTTTCCTGCGATTCACTGATTGCCA
>JAZUOB010000170.1:0-7083 GCA_045604425.1 Clostridia bacterium | reverse complement strand
CGACTATATCACAAAACCCTTCAACATCCGTGAAGTATCAGCAAGAATAAAAGCAATACTCCGCCGCGTCAACCCTGTGAAAAAAGGCGATAGGGACAAGGTGCTGGTATCAGGCAGTGTGAAGCTTGACTACAATTTCAAGCGTGCTTCTATCGGTGATAAGACAATAGAGCTTACCGGCAAAGAATTTGACCTTCTTGAATTGTTTATGAAAAATCCAGGCAAGGTTTACACAAGAGAGAACCTTTTGGATATTGCCTGGGGATTTGACTATCCGGGAGATGTGCGAACAGTTGACGTGCATATCAGAAGGCTAAGAGAAAAAGTAGAAGAAAACCCGGCACAGCCCGAGTATATAAAAACCAAATGGGGTGTAGGATATTATTACAGAAAAGATTAAAAAAATATTGCCTGAGGCATTGATAGCTAAAAGGATTGCCATTTATTTTGCCGTGATACTGGCGGCTTTGATTGCTATGTGTATTTTTTTAGCGCAAGCAACAGAAAATAATCTTTATAACCACGAAAAAGCTGATTTGTTTGCCAAGGCGAACATTATCGCCGGCTACGGTGCACAAAACGACTCGGAAAGTGCACAGGACATGATGTCAAAAAGCCTTGCAGGTACAGGTGCAAGGGGAATTATACTTGACAGCCTGGGACAAGCTGTATATGATTCAAACACTTTCGGCAGTGAAGACAGCTTTATTTTTACAAGCTCTCTTATTTCCAAGGCTCTTTCTATGGAGCAGGAATGGGAAATATACAAAAGCGAAGCGGGCGCAAATATTTTGTCTGTTGCTGTGCCGATAAATGACGAGGGCACAAACGCCGGCGCTGTTTTTCTTTCTAAAGATATGAGTCCCACGGACAGAACAATCGGGTCTGTACGCCTGGGACTGATTGTGTTTTGTACAGCAATTATGATTTTGATGATAATCATCATCATAAGAATTAGCCATGTCATCACTTCCCCACTGAACCAGTTTGTAATAGCGGCCCAAGAAATATCAAAAGGAAACTTTGATAGTAAGCTGGCAGTAAAAGGCACATCGGAGATAGACCAGCTTGCAAACGCCATGAATTATATGTGCTCACAACTTGAACTTCTGGAAGCAAAACGTAGAAAATTTGTGTCCGATGCTTCTCACGAGCTTAAAACTCCAATGGCAACAATCAAGCTTATATGCGACTCGATCACTTCCTCAGAGGCTCCTGACATAGAAATGGTAAAGGATTTCTTGTCAGATCTCAGTGACGAGGTAGACCGCCTTACACGCATAATCGAAAAACTGCTTCTTTTGACAAAAATGGACTCAAAGCAAATCCAACTTTCTCCTGAGCTTACAGACTTTGAAATGATGCTCCAGAGAATCAAAAACAAGCTTACTCCCATGGCAAGCAACAAAAACATTACCTTGTCATGTGATATAAAATCCACTTTGCCTCCTGTGATGCTGGATTATGACCGCATATGGGAAGCTATATACAACGTGGTAGACAATGCTATAAAATACTCAAAAATCGGCGGCGCGGTGAAAATAACAGCACAGTCCGAGGAGGACAAACTGACAGTAAAGGTATACGATAGCGGAAAAGGTATACCTGACGAGCAAAAAGACCGCATCTTCGAAAGATTTTACAGACTTGACGATTCCAGAACAAGAGAAACCGGCGGTACAGGACTAGGCCTATCAATAGCAAAAGAAGCTCTTGTTCTTCACGGCGGAAGCATACATGCAGAGGACAACCCGGAGGGCGGAAGCTGCTTTGTAATGGTTCTGCCTATAAGCTCCGACCCTGCTAAAATACAAAGCGGAGGAAGCGGCGAATGAAAAAACTATTGATTTGGTCAGGCTCACTGATTTTGGTGCTTTTACTCTTGGCACTTTTGTATTTTGTTTTTAAAGACTCAAATTCTATTAGTGCGGTGCTGTATTATCTGGACTCGGACCAGACCTGCCTTGTAGCTGACAACACAAGCATTCACTATGAAGATGCATCAAATATCCCCGAAAACATAATATCCCGTCTCAAAGGCGGAAAGCTTTTCAAAAAATCGCCTATACCAAAAGATTGCAGAGTAAATTCTGTGAATATTGACTCAAGCCACCGAATCAGTGTGGATATGTCAGATGAATTTTTATCAGGAAATGAGCAACTTGATGTGCTGAGAACATATGCTGTAGTAAAATCAATCTGCAGCACATCACAATTTATCGGGATAACAGAGGTTCGAGTTACGGCCGGGGGAAACCCCATAAAATCTAAAGCCGGAACAGCTCTTGGGTATTTATCCAATTCAGCTATAAATGTGATGAACTCAGAAGAGGTCATGACATATGAGTGTGAGCTGTATTTTCTAAGCAAAGCTTCAAACTCTCTAAAGTCTGAGCGAAGAAAAATAGATGCGTCTAACGGCACAGTGGAAACAAATGCAGTGAAGGCACTTATAAACGGCCCACAGTCTAAACACCTTCAGGGCATCTTCCCAAGAGGAACTAAGCTTATTTCTGCACAGACTATGGACACAGTGTGCTACGTGAATTTTTCCGCACTTCCACAAGGTGCTGATATAAAAATAATACACTCTGCACTCAAACGCACTTTGTCTGCATTTCATGATATCAAAGATGTAAAAATTTTACTCAGCGGTAAAGATCCGCTTATCAACTGAGGTGACACAAAAATGGCACTTGATGCTCTGGCAATTAACTGCCTGCAGGAAGAAATCAAAAAAGCCATAACAGGTGGCAGAATAGACAAGATTTATCAGCCGGAAAAAGATGAAATAATGATTCATGTGAGAACTTTTACAGAGAATTATAATCTTATTCTCTCAGCAAGCTCATCGCATCCGAGAATTCACTTTACCGACAGAAAAAAGCAAAATCCAATATCTGCCCCTCTTTTTTGCATGCTTCTGAGAAAGCACCTGGTGGGCGGAAAAATAGCCGATGTGAGACAAGTGGGCTTTGAGCGAATTGTAATACTGGATATCCAAAGCTATGACGAAATGGGAGACCCTGCCCTTAAGCACCTGATTATAGAAATAATGGGCAAGCATTCAAATATAATACTCATAAACAGTGATATGAAGATTATCGATTGTATCAAGCGTGTAGATATTACTATGAGCTCTAAAAGACAGATACTTCCGGGGCTTATTTATGAAGCTCCGCCAAAGCAGGACAAAACACCGCTGAATATATTTTCAGGAAATCTCCCTCCTCTTGCTCCATCAACCTCTGTATCAAAAGCATTGATGGGTGTGATTTCGGGAATAAGCCCTCTCACAGCAAGGGAAATAGTATATGATGCTTTTAAGGACACAAATATCCATACCGGTGAAATCAGCGATATATCGCCACTTGAAAAAGCTTGCTTAAAAGTGCGGGATATGCTCATTCAAAAAAACTTTTCTCCTTGTATAATCAAAGACGAAAACCTTACAAAAATTCAGGATTTCTCGGCCATACCTATACACCAGTATGAAGGACTTATGTCTATAATTCCACAGCCGGACATGAATTCACTTCTGGACAGCTTTTATGCCGAGCGTGATGCTTTAGAGCGAATGAAGCAGAAAACCGCTGACATTACAAAGCTTTTAAACAACAATCTTGAAAGATGCTACAAAAAGAAAATAATTCTTTCAAACACCCTTAAGGAGTCAGAA
The DNA here is from genome assembly GCA_045604425.1 of Clostridia bacterium. Taxonomy (GTDB): domain Bacteria; phylum Bacillota; class Clostridia; order UBA1381; family UBA1381; genus RGIG9115. The sequence goes on along the minus strand of JAZUOB010000170.1, from coordinate 3,404 downwards.
AACAGAGAAACTTATAAAATATGGGCAGACCTTATCAATGCAAATGTATATTCCATAAAAAGCGGTGCAAAAGAAGTGGTTGTACCGAACTTTTATGACCCTGAAATGAAAGAAGTCAAGATAAATCTAGACCCCGGGATTACTCCTGCCCAAAATGCACAGAGGTACTACAAAAAATATACTAAAGCAAAGACCGCCGCCGTAGAGGCAGAGCTTCAGCTTCAGCAAAATGACATGAATATTGACTATCTTGAAAGTGTCAGTGCTGCTATAAAAAACTGCACTACAGAAGCGGATATAAATGCCATCAGAAGTGAGCTTGCAAGTGAGGGGTATATGAAAGCAGCCCACAGAAAAAAAGGGCAAAAAGAACAAAAATCAATGCCGCTGCATTTTATATCTCCTGACGGATTTGATATATACGTGGGCAAAAACAATATCCAGAACGATATTCTCACCACAAAATTTGCAAACTCCTCGGATATATGGTTTCATACAAAACAAATTCACGGAAGCCATACAATTATAAAGCTTGGAACAGACAAAAACGTGCCGGACACTACTTTGATGATGGCAGCAGAGCTTGCAGCCTTCTATTCCAAAGCCGGAGAGTCTAATCAGGTGCCTGTAGACTATACCACAATCAAAAATGTTAAAAAGCCCAACGGCGCAAAGCCGGGTATGGTAATATATGACAGTTATAATACTGTGTATGTAAAACCCAAAAATTATGACCCGGCATGAAAGGAATGATTATATGGAAAAAATCACCAGCTTTACAGTGGACCATACTGTTTTAGAGCCGGGAATATATGTGTCAAGGATTGACGGGGATATTATCACATATGACCTAAGAATGAAAAAACCAAACACTCAAAATCTTCTCACAAACTCCCAGATGCATTCCTTTGAGCATATGCTTGCCACATATCTTAGAAACAGCGAAATCAAGGATTCGGTAGTTTATGTAGGGCCTATGGGATGCCAGACAGGGTTTTATGTATTGGTAAGAACTATGGAAAACGAAGAATTTTTGAAAGTGCTCATGGATTGTCTTGAAAAGATTATAAACCATCGGGGCGAAATGTTTGGAGCATCAAATATTGAGTGCGGAAACTACAAAAACCTGTCAGTACAAGAGGCTCGGACAGTGGCAGAAAAATATCTTGGCTATCTAAAATCAAAAGAAAATACTTTTGTTTATTAAAGAAAGGAAATACACATGAAAGTAGCAATTGACGGACCTGCAGGCGCAGGCAAAAGCACTATTTCAAAAACACTGGCAAAGGAGCTTGGATATGTATATATCGATACGGGTGCTATGTACAGAACAGTAGGACTGTACCTTTTGCGCCAGGGTATTGACATTCCAAACCAGCACGAAAAAGCTGCAAAAATGATAGATGATATAAAGATTGATATCAAAACATCTCCCGAGGGTCAGCTTATGTTTTTGAACGGCGAGGACGTGACCGGTCTTATCCGTACAGAAGAAGTGAGCATGGCAGCTTCAAACGTAGCTGTAATCGGAGAAGTACGCAGAAAGCTTGTGGATATACAAAGGGATTTAGCAGGCACTAAAGACGTGATAATGGACGGCAGAGATATAGGCACTCATGTACTGCCTGATGCCCAGTGCAAGATTTTTCTTACCGCGTCTGTTGAAGCCCGGGGCAAAAGACGTTATCTCGAGCTTGTAGAAAGAGGAGTCAACTGCTCTCTTGATGATATCATAAAAGATATTGAAGCCAGAGATATAAATGACAGCACAAGAAAAGAATCACCTTTAAAGCAGGCAGAGGATGCTGTGCTTGTTGATACTACAGACCTTAGTCTCGAAGAATCAATACATCTGTGCTCTAATATAATAAAAGAAAAGGCGGTTGGTGCAAAATGATGACTCTTTTGAGATTTTTGGTAAGAATTTATATGAGATGTTTATACAAGATAAAAATAGAGGGTCTTGAAAACATACCAAAGGACGAGGGTGTAATTCTTGCTCCCAATCACATAAGCAATCTTGACCCTTTATTAGTAGTAGGTTTTTGTCCTATCAGGATGAAAATGATGGCAAAAGCAGAGCTTTTTAAAAACAAGCTTATAGGTGCATTTTTCAAAAGCATCGGCGCTTTCCCCATAAACAGAGGGGATGCGGATATAACAGCCATAAAAACGGCTTTGAGATATTTAAAAAACGAAGAACTCCTACTTGTATTTCCCCATGGTACAAGAATAAAGCAAGGCGAAGATATACCCATAAAAGAGGGTGTAGTGCTTATTGCCCTTAAAGCCAAAAAGAATATAGTACCCGCATATATAAGCGGCACATACGGCTTCAGGCACAAAATTACATTACATATCGGAAAACCTTATGACCTTTCACCTTATTACAACGACAAAATCACTCCCAGTCAGGCAAAAATACTTGCAGACGAAATATGGGAGACTATGAAAGCTCTTGACAAGGATGAATAAATATGAATGTCTATGATTTTGATAATACCATTTATAATGGTGAGAGCACTGTAGATTTCTACTTTTTCTGTCTAAAACACAATATTAGTCTTATAAAGCTTTTGCCCTCACTAATTGTGAAAATAATCAAGTACAAGATGTGTCTTATTTCCATAGACCAGCTTGAGAAATATGTTGTAAAATATTCTTTAAAGCTTCTGGACTCAATTGATGACCCTGAGAAAATTTTAAAGCTGTTCTGGGAAAAAAACTTCAAAAAAATAAAGCCCTTTTACCTAAATCAAAAACAGCCTGATGATATAATACTTTCTGCATCCTTTGAGTTTTTGCTGGAGCCGGCCAAAGAAAAGCTGGGCATCAAAACCCTTATAGCTTCTCAGTTTGATATGGAAAACAGACAGCTTATTCGGGTATGCTTCAGAAGTAAAAAGGTTGATTTGCTCCTTGAAAACATAGACCCCAATGAAAAGATATGCTTCTATACCGATTCAATGAACGACAAGCCTGTGATTGATATAGCAGACGAAGCATACTTGGTAAAAGGAGATAAAATTATAAAACTAAAATAAAAAGGGAATGTAAAAAAAGTCCAGACAAAAGGCGGTGTAAAAAATATATTTTTTTACACCTCCTTTTTATTTTAGCTTCTCATATAAATCCGCCAACCTTTGATATGTACAGTCACTTATGTCATGCTCTATTTTGCATGCATCATTTTCTGCAACAGTTGGGTCTACTCCTATTTTGATAAGAAAATCTTTTATGAGCTTATGTCTTGTATATGTCTTTTTAGCGATGTCCATGCCTTTTTCGGTGAGGGTAATGAAGCCGTTGTCATCTACATTTATATATCCGTTTTCTCTGAAATTCTTCATAGCAACACTTAAAGTCGGAGGCCAAGCGGTCTTAGGAAGACAATACACCAGTTC
>JAZUOB010000169.1:0-3380 GCA_045604425.1 Clostridia bacterium | reverse complement strand
GCAATGCAGGGCTTTTCTTTTGTGGATGAGTCGTTATCAAACAAAGATGAAAGAAGTATTGCAAGAAAAGTCATGTCATAGCTAAGCCCAAGCCTTGAGCTTTGACCGCAGCATTTTCCCAGCGCATGACAAAGGCCACAGTAGTAGGACCGGAAAATCATATAATCTTTAATTTTTAATTCGTCTTTATATATGTTCACATATCCGAACATGGTATACTCCTATTATATTTTATCCTACTAAGTATATATCTAAATCAAGGAAATTTCAAGGTGTTTTTCAAAAATTTAAATAATGTTCATATTTTTGAATACGCCTCTTTCTTGTGGAGATAATAAAAATTATCAAAGGAGGCAGAATTTATGGATATGGACAAAAAACAGTACAGTGAGTATGTGGATAAGAAAACAAAAAATTCTCCTATGCTCAAAAATTGTATAAATGCATTTTTGTTCGGTGGAGCAATATGCACACTGGGACAGGTGATTTATAATATTTTAAAGTCTTTTGGGCTTGGAGAAAAGCAAGTATCCGGCGGAACATCTATCATATTGATTTTAATAGGTGTTACTCTTACAGGTTTTGATATATACCCGAAGCTTGCCAAAAAAGCAGGAGCAGGCACTATAGTTCCGATTACCGGTTTTGCAAACGCGGTATCCGCACCAGCCATTGAAGCAAAAACAGAGGGCTTTGTATTGGGAGTTGGTGCAAAAATTTTCACAATAGCCGGCCCTGTTATATTGTTTGGTACTCTTGCCTCGGTTGTGTGCGGCGTTGTATATTATATACTGGGAGCATAAATTGGCAAAATCAATCATATATTTTAATAAAAGGGCGTGAAAGGACTTGTATTAAATGTATGATTATGAATTGCTCAAAAAAGATATAGAGGATATAAACCCTGTAGCTACAGAGGTATTTTCCATAGGGAAAACACAAATGGGCCGTGATATTTTTTGCCTGAAAACAGGCAGAGGCTCAAAAAAACTTGTAATTACCGGAGCACATCACGGCCTTGAATATATAACATCAAAATTTTTGATGATGTTTGCAAAAAGATATAACAGTTCTCTCATGGAGGGAATAGATTTTTGCGGAGAAAATCTTAAGCCCATATTTATGGGAGTGACGGTTTACATAATTCCTATGGTTAATCCTGACGGTGTTGATATAGCGGTAAACGGACTTGATATAACAAATGAAATACACAGACAGCTTATAAGCAAAGTAGGTATTCACAGCTTCAGAAAGGTATGGCAGGCAAATGCATCGGGTGTAGACCTGAATCATAATTATGATGCCCTCTGGCATAGTACGGTAGATAAGCCGGGTGCAACATTGTATGCAGGGAAATACCCTGAAAGTGAACCGGAGACCTCGGCAATCTGTAATTTTATAAGAGAAAATAATCCTGATATGCTCATATGCTTTCATTCTCAGGGCAAAGAGATATACTATGATTTTGACGGAATAGTACAAAAAAGGGCAGAAATGATAGCCAAAAAAATGGCAGAAGTCAGCGGATATACAGCCACGCAGCCTTCGGGAAGTGCTGCGTACGGAGGTTGTAAGGACTGGTTTATAAAAGAATTTGAAAGACCGGGATTTACAGTGGAAATGGGATATGGCAAAAATCCAATCAGTACGTCAAAAGCAGATGAGCTTTTTGATGAAAATGCATCTATTATTGTTGCAGGAATTACTGAACTTCTGAATTATTAAATAGCCGGCTGATTTGTTACACAAATCAGCTTGTTTTTTTATTAAATTTATGTTAAACCCTTGCATTTTTTTGTGAAAAATAGTATTATATAAAGTGTATTAGACAGAAAGGAATTTTTAGCATGAAGAAAAGTATATGCGTAGTATTCGGCGGCAGAAGCCCTGAGCATGATATATCACTTAAATCAGTTACATCAGTTATCAAAAACCTTGATAAAGAAAAGTATGATATACATATGCTTGGCATCACAAAAGAGGGCAAATGGTATCTTTATACAGGAGATTATAAAAATATAGAAGGCGGATTGTGGCAGCGTGATAAAGAGCATCTTACAAAAGCCATTATCTCACCTGACACATCAGACGGCGGAATTATTATATTCCAGCAGGACAAAATCCGCACGGTCAAAATAGATTGTATTTTCCCCGTACTTCACGGAGAGTATGGCGAAGATGGTACAATCCAGGGATTGTTTGAGCTTAGCGGTATAAAATATGTGGGAGTAGGAGTGGCAGGAAGTGCCAATTCTATGGATAAAACACTTTCTAAAATTATGTTTGACAGTGCGAATATTCCTCAGGCTGCATGGGTGACAGTTCAAAAAGGCGATGATGTTCAGACTAAAATTTTTGAAATAGAAGAAAAGCTTGGATATCCATGCTTTGTAAAGCCTGCATCAACCGGCTCATCTGTAGGCGTGGGAAAAGCTTCCACAAGACAGGAGCTTTTGTCAGCCCTTGAATACGCTATGGGATTTGGACGAAAGGTTTTAGTAGAAGAAAATATCGATGGAAGAGAAGTGGAATGTGCGGTTTTAGGAAACAAAGACCCCGAGGCTGCAGAAGTAGGCGAAATAGTGCCTACAGTGGAATTTTATGATTTTGACGCGAAATATAATGATAATTCTACACAGCTTCACATCCCGGCAGACCTTGATGATGAATTGCGCAGTCAAATCAGAAAGTATGCAGTCAAAGCCTTCAAAGCTGTAGACGGAAGCGGTCTTTCAAGAGTTGATTTTTTTGTAAGAAACAGTGACAACAAGATTATTCTCAATGAGATAAATACACTTCCCGGTTTTACAAATATAAGCATGTATCCAAAGCTTTGGGATGCTTGCGGACTTGGATATACCGAGCTTCTTGATAAATTGATTGATCTTGCATTTACCAGAGAGAAATAATATGGAAAACCAAAAAAGAAACGTAAGTATAAAAGTATGCACTGTTCAAAAAGATGAAGACGGAAAATCTAATATCAGTGCAGACTACAAGGGGACACTTTATTTCAAACAAGGCGTCTGTTATGTGTTTTATACCGAGTATACAGAAGAAGGAGAAGAAAGCGCCAAATGCAGAATAAAATCCGCACCGGGTTTTGTGGAAATCAAAAGAGAGGGCGCATATTCGTCAAGACTGTGTTTTGAGACGGGCAAGCCATACAAAACAGTATATAATACACCGTATGGTCATATGCCTGTTGAGATTAAGACAAAAAAAGCAATATCTGCTCTGGATATAAACGGCGGCAAGATAATGCTTGAATACAATATGTCTTTGGCAGGCAAAGAATTTGACAATAGCGTAGTTGTATATGTCAGACTATTAAGCTGAGAAAGGAACAAAAAAATGATCAAAAAAAGATTGATTGGAGT
>JAZUOB010000168.1:0-5329 GCA_045604425.1 Clostridia bacterium | reverse complement strand
ATCCTGATGCCTCACGTGTTGCTGATACATGACGGCCTGCAAGAATAAGATTATCCAAGCCTTTTGCCACCAATATTCTGTACGGCACTCTAAAAAATGCACGTTTTGGCGGCACAACATCTTTGCAAACTTCAGGCTTCGGCCATATATCAATTGGGTGACTGGAGAATGCAACTGTATCAACATAATCTTTGTTTGTAAGAATATCGCGGATATTTATAACATACTCACCTTCAACATGCCTTGTCTCCCTGATTCCTACCTTGGGAACATCAAGAATATAAGCATTTTCAAAGCCCGGGATTTCTTTTTTGATATCCTTTAGCTGATTTGTACATTCAACGAGAACACCATATTCTGCTTCTGTAAGCTGGTCGGGATCAAGACCATTACAGTTGCCTACACTGTTTACATTGACGCAGCCTACAATTATCCCTCGTCTTGGATTGTTGTAAATCTGGAAAGATTGATTGCCTCTGAATTTTATTCTGGCTTCAATAGAAGCTCCTTTTTTGTATTCCTCAAGCATTTCTTCCATGCCCATAAGCCCAAACCATTGAATTTCAAACTCGTCAGGATTATTTTCAAGATAGTGCATCATCTTGTCAACATCCACACCGCCTATACGGTACATAGAACCCGGCTCATGAAATTTCCCTACGGGTATTTTGCCTTCTTTGACTATTTCATCTTTTTCGGAAGACCCCAGAACATATTCTGCTCCTGCAAGGGCAGCAACATCTCCGTCTCCTGTAGCATCAACTATGTATTTGGCATATGCAATCTTATGACCGTCTTTTGTATCAAAGACTACTCCTGAAACCAAAGCATTTTCTTTAATAACTTTCACAATTTTGCTATGAAGAAGTATCTTTACCCCTGCAGCCTTAAGCTCTTCAAAAAGCAAAATTTTAAAAGCATGAGGGTCCGGATACACATAGTTTGCACCTGTACCATGATTGCCTATTGCATCACCATTATTTATAAGCTTGCGGGTAAGCTCTAAAGGTATTCCGCCTATAACCTGAACGTTATCAGGATTAGTGACAAGCTCATTGTTGATTTTATACTGCTCCTTATAATCACATCCATGCATTACGTATTTTGTAAGACCTGCATTACCCATTGTAAGCATGCCCCCCAAATGATACTCAGCCTCAAGAAGCAACGTTTTAGAGCCATTTCTTGCAGCCGCAAGCGCGGCAACAACACCAGCAGTACCTCCTCCGCAAACAATTGTGTCAAAACTATCTATTATCTCAGCTTCAAATTGGACTTTAACTTTTTTCATAGTTATTCCTCCACTTTATTCAATTGTCAAAGTATGTCACTTTTTTATTATATATTTCCCAACATTATTATTCAATCATATAATGTGTCATCTGATATGCAATAGTGATAAGAAAAAGCAGACATATCCATGCCGCCAAGCCCAAAAAAGGATACAACTATACCCTTTATGAACTTAGGTCATATTTTGTCATTAGAATATGCAAATTTTTTTAGAGTTGCAGTATATGTTATATTAGTATTTAAAGTTCCAAGGTCAACTGTAAATGTTCTGTTGACTGATGCTATATTTTTACAGCATCAGTTTCTTGTTAAAGTTTTTTCCTGTATTCGGAGGGGGAATTTTTTTCTGATTTTTTGAATTCCCTGGAAAAATGACTTATATCAGAAAACCCAGAAAGAAATGCAGCTTCACTTATTGAATATATCCCCGACTCAATAAGTTCTTTAGAACGCTCGATTTTAAGATTATTTATATACTTTACGGGAGATGTACCGTACACATTTTTGAAAAGCTGTCTCAGATAAGCTGCGGTAATTCCGCAAAGCTCTGCCAGATACTCTATGGAAATATTTTCTGTGGTATACTTTTCATGAATATACTCAACTGCAGGGCGGATGATTTTTTGTTTTTCCCTATCAGCATATCTGAGCCTGAATTCCTGCTGCATGCAAAAAATAATATTATACAGCTCTGCTTTGCATTTGAGTTCAAAATTGTAAGGCTTCTGCTTCCAAGCCTGCTCAGCTCTTTTAAAGCATTCCACAAACACAGTTGAATTTCTGGGTCTTAGTTTAAAAGGTTCAAAAGTCTCATCGTTTCCTATTTGAAAGTTTATAGCATAGCAACAGCTTTTGCCGTCTTCTACTGCAAAAGCATTATAATCCGAACCCTTCGGGATATACAGTATATCGTTTCTGTCAATTGTTATAGTCTTTTTGCCTATAAATTCGTATACATTTGATGAAGCTGAATGTTGCAATACAAGTCCATGAAAACGCCGATTCCTGTGTATAGGGACTCCGGCGCCATAAGGCACAAAACATGCCATATTTATGTCTTGTATATCAAATTTACATTCCATAAAATTTTTCATCATCATCACCACTTTGATTATACACAATCTATTTCACACCGTCAAGTATCTTTAACACAGTTTTGTTTCGAAACGGTCAAGTGGTTTCGAAACAATCATTGACTTTTAGTTGGAATGACATATAATGAAACTGAAAATGAAACACCAAAGGAGTGTATTGTTTATGAAAAAATTTGACATAGAATTACTTAAAGACCAGTTTAAGAATCCTGAGTGGATAATGGGAATCACCGATGAGTCTGTTTTGACCGACAAATACGAAAAAATTGTAGCAGAAAACAAAAATACATATCACGGAATTCTTAAAACAAAAATTTTTCAAATGATTCTAGCTGATAGTGCTATTGCCATTGACAAGAATGATATTTTTCAGGATAAACTCCTATGCTTTGACTTAATTAAAAAGCACAACGAGAAAACAACACTGGATTTTTGGAAAACTCATTTACCCGACGAGTTTAAAGAAAAAACTGATGCTTACAACACAGGTGCATTCGGCGGCGGTCATGATTTTGGTCATACATCACCAAACTCCAAGCTTTTGCTCAAAATAGGTTTTTCAGGATTGCTGGAAAGAGCAGAGAAAGGTCTTGCAAAAGACGGAATTTCGGATAAGCAAAAGGATTTTTATGAAAGCTGTGTAATATTGCTTTCATCAATACCTGTATTTTTAAAAAGACTTGCAGATGCCGTTGCTCCCTATGATGAAGACAGTGCAAAGTGCCTTATGAACATTGCAGACAACAGACCTTCAAATACATATGAGGCAATGCAAACTCTTATAACATATTTCTTCCTGCATGAATTTGTTTTTGGAACAAGAGTAAGAACACTGGGAAGACTCGACGTACTTCTAACACCATTTTACAAAAAGGATTTAGAGGACGGAACCTTTACTAAAGAAGAAATAAAGGAAATGCTTAAATTCTTCCTCTACAAGTTCTGGGCTGCAAATATTGATTATGACCTTCCCTTCTGTCTTAGCGGTATAGATATGGACGGAAATGAAGTAACAAATGAGCTTACTTATTTGATAGTGGAAACATATAACGAGCTTGACATTCATAGCCCGAAAATCCATATACGAGTATCAGACAAAACTCCTATAGAGTTTATCAAGCTGGTTATGAAATGTATAAGAGACGGCAACAGCAGTTTTGTATTTGCCAACGACAAAGTCACTGTAAAAGCACTTATGGATGTTGGTATCGAAGAAAGAGATGCCAGAAACTACGTACCTATCGGCTGTTATGAGCCTGCTGTTTGGGGCGTGGAAATAGGTTGCACAGGAAACGCTTCTGTAATTTGCACAAAAGCCGCAGAGTATGCCATGAACGATGAGGTGTCAACTTTTGAGGAATACAAAGCATCCGTTAAAAAGCATCTGGTACATTTGACAGACAGAATTGTACACATCATAGTTTCAATCGAAAAATACTACGGACAGTTCTACTCAGACCCATTTTTGTCCTGCATGTATGATGTATGTATGGAAAATGGCATAGATGCTTATGAAGGAAGCGCAAAATACAACAACAGTTCACTTAATTTCCAAAGTATAGCAAGCCTTACCGATATTGTATGTGCTGTAAAGAAACTAGTATTTGACGAAAAGAAATTGAGTTTTAAACAGCTTTCAGAGATTCTTTCAAACAATTGGGAATGGAATGAAGAGCTAAGACAATATGCACTGTCAATTTCTGAAAAATACGGTAATGGAAACAGTTTTGCAGATAGTATAGCCAAAGAATTTTCTGACTTTGCAGGAGATTATTTAAACAACACTCCCAATGGCAGAGGCGGAGTATTTAAAGCAGGACTTTTCAGTATCAACGAAAACTTTTATTTTGGTTCAAAAGCCGGTGCTACAGCCGACGGAAGACTCAAAGGCGAACCTCTGTCAAAGAACCTGTGTGCTACAGTAGGCATGGACAGAAACGGAATTACTGCCCTTATAAATTCAGTAACCGCTATGGACCATTCAAAATTTTCCAACGGATCTGTTCTAGATATTATTCTTCACCCATCAGCTGTTACGGGCGAGGACGGACTTATAGCAATGTGCGGAATTCTGCTCACATATTTCAAAAAAGGCGGATTCGGAATGCATGGAAACGTCTTTGATGCAACTGAGCTTCAAAAAGCGCAAAAAAATCCTGAAAAATATAAAAATCTTCAGGTACGCGTATGCGGTTGGAATGCATTCTTTGTAAATCTTTCAAAAGCAGAACAGGATGCATTTATTAAACAGGCAGAAAACAGATAAAAAAAAGAGCCGATAAGGCTCTTTTTTAGTAGCTTCTAAAATTCTCTATGGTGTGGAATGTCTGGTAATTTGAATTGTGATAGTCTTCTGCTCCGTTCATTGCAGTACGACAAAGGAAAATGATATTATCGCCTTCAAATTCAAAATCTACATACTGAAAACCATGAAGCAAGCTATTTTTGTTTCGCATATCAATAACATCTGTTGCTAGTTCCCATTTTTTCAAATCCTTTGACTTCATTAGGGACAACAGTGTTCGCATAGATATAGTTTCCGGATTGGTTATACGATTGCATATAGTATAATAGTAGTCGCTTTTTGGGTCCTTTTTAATCATGAATTTAGAAAGGTTTGCAGGAAATTCTATAGTATGAGAATACTCAAGAGGTGCAGTATGGTCGTCAGTGTTCACCTTATATACTATGGCATAGCCGTGGTCCGGATTTGCACCATTTGTTATATATCTCATGATATTATAAAGGTTTCCGTCAGGGTCAACAACCAAAGTACCCTCTATATTACCTGCACATTTACCCTCAACAGTACCGGGCCATGTCTCATCATACTTAACCGGCTCTGTAAATGACCAGTTTTCAGCATCCAAAAGGTCTGCATCAACAGGACACGACATTACCATTGCCGCGTGATACCCTTGATGCCATGTACCCCATTCCAA
>JAZUOB010000167.1:0-4153 GCA_045604425.1 Clostridia bacterium | reverse complement strand
TCTTCTGCCATCTCTCTAACCAGTGTATTACATCTTTCTAAAGCTACAGGCGGAGTGTGGAGAAGTCTCTCATCCAGCTCTGCCACAGACTCTTGCTTATTTGTATCAGGAACAAGCTTGACAGCAAGCTTTTCAAGAAGTGCTGACATAGGCAAAAGCAATATAGTACAAGCAATATTAAATATAGAGTGACATACAGCTATGCCAACATATGAAGCCGGAAGGTCAAGTATTGCAGGCTTCAAAATCGCAGAAATAATACTGAAAACTGAAAGCCAAATTACACTGCCCAAAACATTAAAAGACAAGTGCACAATAGCTGCACGTTTTGCGTTTTTGTTTGTTCCGAATGATGAAAGGATAGCTGTAATACATGTACCTATATTCTGACCCATTATGATAGGAACTGCCGCACCATATGAAACCTGACCTGTAACAGACAAAGCCTGAAGAATACCAACGGATGCTGAGCTTGACTGAATTATTGCAGTAAGCACAGCGCCAACTATAACACCAAGAACCGGGTTTTTGAACATGATAAACATATTCTGGAATGCCGGCACATCAGCAAGCCCTGCCACAGCAGCAGACATTGCATCCATACCAAACATAAGTGTTGCAAACCCGAGAAGTACTGTACCTGTGTCCTTTTTCTTACTTGTCTTGCCAAACATAAGCATGATTGTGCCTATAAGTGCAAGAACAGGCGTAAATGACATGGGCTTCAAAAGCTGCATTACTATATTGTCACCTGATATACCGCCAAGGCTGAGTACCCATGCCGTAACGGTAGTACCGATGTTTGCGCCCATAATCACGCTTATTGATTGTCTGAGTGTCATAATTCCGGAGTTTACAAATCCTACTACCATTACAGTTGTAGCCGATGAACTTTGTATTACAGCGGTAACGGCAAGACCTGTCAAAAATCCGGTTATCTTATTTTTTGTAAGTTTTCCAAGAATGTTTTTAAGACTTCCTCCTGCTCTGCGCTCAAGTGCATCTCCCATTACATTCATACCAAACAGGAACAAACACAATCCGCCGATCAGTGCCAAAATATCAAAAATATCCATGTTTCCACCTCGTTGTTTTTCATTATGTACCAGATTTTATCACAGATTTGGCAAAGATGCGGTTAAGACTTACAGAAAAATGTCAAATTTCGTCTTCCTCACACATTCTGTATCCAACACCAAGCTCATTAACTATATAGTTGTTCGCACCGGGAGTGGATCCAAGTTTTTTTCTTATATTTGCCATGTTCACCTGAAGTTTCTTGGTGCTGTTCAAATCATTATATCCCCATATTCCTCTTATTATGGCGTTATATGTCATCACTTTTCCGGAATGCTCCGACAAAGATGCAAGTATATTATACTCTGTCTGGGTAAATTTTATTTCTGAATCATTTATAAACACTCGTCTTGCATCGTAGTCGATAACAAGTCCGTTTGACTTGAATTTGCCACCGGGAAGTCTGCCTTCCCGAGAGCTGAACCCTGTATTTCTAAGTGCAGACCGTACTCTAGCCATAAGCTCTGACGAACCAAAAGGCTTTGTCACATAATCATTGGCTCCCATGTCTAGTGCCTTGACCTTGTCATTTTCATCTGTGCGGGCAGACAAAACTATCACCGGGGTCAATGACTCCTTTCGTATGCTTTCGAGAAAAATCATACCGTCACAATCAGGAAGCCCCAAATCAAGAATAACCAAATCGGGTCTATAAGATGCAAAAAGCATTTGCCCGTTTTGACAGGTTTTTGCAGACAACACTTTGTATCCGTTTGTTTCCAAAAGGACAGTTATCAGGTTGTTTATATTTTCTTCATCTTCTATAACCAAAATTTTATATTTATTATTCATTACTATCCCCCATATTCAAAACAAACTTGAATATTGCTCCGCCTTTTCTGCCGTTAGAAGCACTGATGCTTCCGCCGTGGGCTTTGATAATGGAAGCACACACTGAAAGACCTATTCCCGCATTTGTCTTTTTGCTATCGGATGAAACCGAGTCCTGAATATAATCAGCTTCAAATATACGTTTTAGTCTGTCCTTTTCAATTCCTAAACCATCATCTTTTATTTCAAAAACCGCTTTGTTTGATTGAGTGAAAACTTTTATCTCTACTTGTGTCATGGATTTTGCATGAATTGCCGCATTTTCTAAAATGTTCAGCATTACCTGCTGTATAAGCATCGCATCCATAGGTATAATCACAAATTCCTCCGGCAAATCAAGTTTGACCTGACAATCAGGGTATCTGTTTTTGAATTTTACAAGGACAGAATCTATCAGTTCATCAAGAACTGTATCATTTTTTATAATACTGCATCTGGTATCATCAAGCTTAGTTACGGACAAAAGATTTTCTACCATGGACATAAGCCACTGAGAATCCTCTCTTATACCTGAAAGCATCTGTTTTTTCTGGTCAGGATTGAACACATCATCATTTTCCAAAAGAGCTGTGGCAGAGCCATAAATTGTACTGAGAGGCGTCCTTAGGTCATGAGATATAGCACGAAGAAGATTTGCCCTCATGCGTTCTTTTTCATTTTCGATTTTGAGTTTTTCATGGTATCTTATTTGAGTGGTCATAGTCAATGCTATCAATGTTACAACTATAAGTATCACCGCAGAAATAATATTCTCTGTCATAGTGAAATCAAATGAAAAGTACGGAAATGTAAAAGCATAGTTGACAGCAAAAACACTTATTATTGATGCTATCAATCCGTATACGTATTTCTTTGTAAGAACAGATATCAATAAAACACCCAGCACAAATATAGCAGGAATAACAGCACTTTCCGGGGATATCTTATCAATACCAATACATGATACAAAGCATAATCCCTCTATGCTAAGTGTGATAATTATATTATTTATAATCAATTTTAAGCTATTCACCATACCACCTCTTTACAACATTATATCACAAAATGTAAATTTTTCAACAAAAAAAGACACCCTTAGATGTCTTTTTTGTTGGTGCACCTGAAAGGACTTGAACCTTCACGTCGGGGACACTAGATCCTAATGGTTATATAGCGTATGTGAAAGAATTATCCTCAATTGTAAACTGAAATGCAATATAACGAAAATCAAGCGAAGTCTTGATTTTTTTGTCGAATAGGTGTATAATTAATACATAAATTTTCGGAGGCTTATGCTATGGTAACATATCAAAGACTATGGGAAACATTGAAGAAAAGGAATATTCGCAAGCATGACCTAATGGAACTTGCAGATATATCCTCAACAACTTTAACAAAGCTTAATAAAAATGAGATAGTAGCATTGACCATTCTTATAAAGATTTGTAAAGCTCTTAACTGTCAGATTGAAGATATTGTTGAGGTTAAAGATGATACACTTGTATGATATACATATGCAAAAATGCGGAATGGTATGACGGACTATGAGTGTACTTTACTTGTTGGAAGACCAAACGCACCGTCAGTATATTCGTTAAACAACAGACCTGACCTTGCGAAACAAAGACAGAAAAAAGTCATAGAATGTATGGTAGAGGTCGAATACATAACCGAAGATGAAGGAAGAGAAATATTAGGAGAGGAGTAAGTGAATATGAAATTAACATTTATAGGAGCAGCTCATGAGGTTACAGGTTCTTGTACTTTGCTTGAAGCATGTGGGAAAAATATTCTTATTGACTGCGGTATGGAACAAGGCGGTGATACATACGAAAACTGCGAATTGCCTATTGCTCCGTCTGAAATTGATGCGATTTGTCTTACTCATGCACACATAGACCATTCAGGAATGATTCCGGCAATGGTTGCAAAAGGCTATTCAGGTCCTGTGTACTGTACAGAAGCGACACATAGGCTTTGTAATATAATGCTTCAGGATTCTGCTCACATTCAGGAACAGGAAGGAGAGTGGCAGAACAGAAAAGCAGAGCGTTCCGGCTATCAGCAGTATATCCCCGTATACACTGTTGCAGATGCGTTAGAGTCCCTGAAATTATTCGAAGGACACGGATATAACAAACCAATAGAAATATTTGAAGGTGTAACGATAAATTTCTGCGATGCAGGACACTTGCTTGGTTCATCAAGCATCCACATTACAGTAAATGAAAACGGTGAAGAAAGAACAGTTTTGTTCTCAGGCGAT
>JAZUOB010000166.1:0-2535 GCA_045604425.1 Clostridia bacterium | reverse complement strand
TCCGACTTTCGTAATAAGTAAGAATATTATCAATAATTGATTTTCCGTTTTTTACAAAGCGTTGGTCTGTGGCGGAAATCCCCAGCTCGCAAAGAGCTACAAGCAGCTGAACACTGCTCTCTAAGTTTTCTGTTTCAAATTCCCCAAATCCGCCCAAATCGTTTTGCATACCAGACAAACAGGTAATGGCTTTTTCTGTTGCTGCCTTGACCTTGTCACTGTCTTGATATTTTGAAAGTGCCTGAAGCACCATAGAGGTAATATCAGGGTCAGCTGTGTCACCTGACAAATTCCAGCCTCCGTCCGATAGTTGTTTTTCAAGTATATGATTTATGTACATTTCTCTTGTGGCTTGAATGTTTGCATCAGAATTTGAGGGCATATCATAATTCCCGCTGTCAAGTGCAATGAGTGCCCACACCGCGCCGTTTATTCCTTGCCAAATGGTTTTTTCATAATCTCCCAAAGGTGTCAAAAGATTATATCCCAGCACATCTTTAGGATTTTTGCCGATTGCAGTGAGCGCAATAATTACTCTTGAATATTCTGTGTATTTTTTTGTGTGAAGTATACCTTTTGAGTTTTGAACGTACCTGACAACATTTTGATAGTATTTTTCAAAATACTCATCAGGAATATCCATATCACTTCGGGCAAGTCCTAAAATTGCCCATTCGCCGCCAACAGAACTCACAGTCGGGTTTTTTACTGTTTCATACAAATAATTTCCAACACAATCTATCACAGCATCTATTTTCTCACTGTCAAAAGAAAATACCTGACATGAAAAGCTGAAAACTATTGCTATAGTTAAAAGTATTGATATGTATTTTTTCATTTTTTTGCTCCTTATTAAAGCGGAAAAAGCGAGCAGTCAGTTGCTTGCTGACTGTTCGCAGTTTTTTGTTAATTATTTTAGAGTGCTTTGGCAAAAGCGCATAAGAATTGTTGCCACTTGAGCACGGGTTGCTGTATCTTTTGGGGAAATAGTTATAGAACTTGTACCGTTTATAAGTTCTGTTTTGTTTGCCCATTTGACAGCATCTGTTGCAAAATCGCTGATACTTTCTGCATCCTGATAAACAGAAAGATCTGTAGTAGCTTCCACATCGAAGCCTTGTGTGTTTGCAAAACGATAGATTATAACAGCCATTTGCTCTCTGGTGATATTGTCGTTTGGTGCAAAGGAGTCATTTGTTATACCGCTTATTATACCATTCGTGGCTGCCCATGCTACTGCATCTGTGTACCATTCGTTATCAGGAACATCACAAAAGCTGTGTGTGTATTTATTGTTTTCAGGGTTTGCCATTCTAAAAAGAACTGTTACAAGCATGGCTCTTGACATATTACTATCAGGTTCAAAACCGTTTTCTGTACCTTGCATCAGATTGTTTTCATATACATATTTTACAGACTCATAGTGCCAGCTGTCTTTTTTTACATCGGCAAATGTAGATTCTGTAAAAGCAGGATTTTCTAAAGCTTCTGCGTCTTCATTTTTAGGTGTATCTTTTTTGGGATAAGCTTTTTTGCCGCCTAAAGAACCTGTTGTATCCGGAATATCAGTCCAGTCATCAGTATAGAACCAAACAATTTTGTCTCCGTCATCAATGGCACATTCAGTCAGTCCCACATTTGGCATAGCATCATTTACTTTATACATCCAACCGGAGTTTTTGCCTTTATCAAATTCAGCCAAAGTTTTGCCGCCTTTTGTCATGGATTTCACGTATCCGTTTTCGGCACCTGTCTGAGTTATGCCACTGTTTTCAAGTGCTTTTATAAGGGCATGATACACGGTAGCGCCGCTTGTGGATATGCTGACTGATTTATTATTTAACCAATAACCTGTATCGGACTTAATAGTTAAGTTGACTTTGATGTTGTCTCCGCTTGGAGCAGACGGTGGTGTAACTGTACCGGTACCCGTAGCACGACCGGGGGATAGACTACCTGTGCTGAAGTTATACACATTATAGGCCGTACCGGTTTTAATCACCTGATATGCTGCAACAAGAGCAGGAAAGCCTTGCTGTGTGGCATAAGCATCCACATCGGTGTTGCCTTCCTTGAGTACAAAGCCGCTGTTGTCATCCTTTGCAAAATCTAAAAGTCGGTCAACAACACTGTTTCCGTTCTTGATGAAGCGGATATCGGTATCGGGGTTAATTCCTGCTGCGCAGAGCCCCATGATGACACAAGCAGCATTGTTGGCATTCTCACCATATGTTCCGTCAAAACCGCCGTTATCCAACTGAACTTCACTAAGATAATAAACAGCCTTATCGACAGCATTCTTAACATTAGCATTCTCATTATAGTATTTAGCCAGTGCCAAGATTGCAGTGCCGGTAGCATCTGCCTCCGCTGTTTCGGATGCGGTCCAACCGCCATTTTCAAGCTGTGTATCTAAAAGTCCGGAAATTGTGTTGGCTTCTTGTGCCCCGATGCTGTAGTCACCTTGCTGATAGGCAAGAAGAGTATAGGCAGCAGTCCATATTGCATTTGAGTGAGAAGCACTGTTTAATCCTG
>JAZUOB010000165.1:0-7187 GCA_045604425.1 Clostridia bacterium | reverse complement strand
CGACATGGCTACGATCCGACTTGAGGGTCATAGGTTCGAGCCCTATTGTTCCCACCATGATGGCCCGGTAGCTCAGTTGGTTAGAGCGCCAGCCTGTCACGCTGGAGGTCGTGGGTTCGAGCCCCATCCGGGTCGCCATTTTTTTCTGCTTATTATGCCTCTGTAGCTCAGTCGGTAGAGCAAGGGACTGAAAATCCCTGTGTCAGTGGTTCGATTCCACTCGGAGGCACCAGTTCTTTTTAAAGAACTTTATGCGGGAGTGGCTCAGTGGTAGAGCGTCACCTTGCCAAGGTGAACGTCGCGAGTTCGAATCTCGTCTTCCGCTCCAAAATACAAAAGACGCGCTCGGCGTCTTTTGTTTTAATCGGTGCCATAGCCAAGTGGTAAGGCCAAGGTCTGCAACACCTTTATTCCCCAGTTCAAATCTGGGTGGCACCTCCAGAAAAAAGACATCCATAGGATGTCTTTTTTTAGTTAAATCCACTTCGTGGATGAAATCTCCTTTGGCGGATAGCAGAGTGAACGATTTCTTTTATTACGCTGTATCTTCCTTGACACCTCACAACCCCACTTGTCAATTTTTCATTTTAGACTTGTATTTTTTTATAAAATATAGTATAATTGTGGTATATACCTTGTTGCTTGAAAGGACATACAAAGATGAAAGCACTGATTTTATCTGTAAAAGCCGGATATGGTCATCACTCCACCGGCCTTGCAATGAAAGAATATTTTGTTTCTTGCGGCATCGAATGTGAGATGCTGGACACTTTGGAATATATCAGCCGTTTTCTCGGCGAAGGAGTTCAGGACGGTTATCTTCTCATTACAAAGTATCTGGGAGAAGCCTACGGAAAAGTATATGATACTCTTGCAAAAAAAGAAGAGCCTTCAAAAAACTATTCGCCTGAGGCAATTATTTCAAAGTACCTTTCAAAGAAACTGGAAAAGTATATGATTGAATATAATCCGGACTTTGTAATAGGCACTCATTCCTACGCAACTGTGCTTATTACAATACTTAAAAAAAGAGGCGTTATAAACTGTCCAACCTTTGGAGTTGTCACAGACTTTACTATTCATCCTTTTTGGGAGTCCACGGATCTGGACTATTATGTACTGCCGGACCGTCTCCTCACATCTTTTGCTAAAAAGAAAGGGATTCCCGCCTCAAAAGTTTTGCCTTTTGGTATACCTATAAAACAAAAATTCTCCAGTACATCAAAAAAAGAAGATGCAAAAAAGCTTTTAGGACTGACAAGCAAACCTCACGTTCTTATTATGATGGGATCAATGGGATTTGGTGATATAGAGGATATAATAAACTCCTTAGACAATCTTAGTTGTGATTTTCAAATGACCGTAATCTGCGGCAACAACGAAAAAGCCCAAAAATCCATAAAAGAGCAATCATGGAATAAAGAGCTTCGTTGTTTGGGATTTACAGATAATGTTGATATGTATATGGATGCGTCTAGCGTGATAATCACAAAACCCGGCGGTCTTACAACCAGTGAAGCATTGGCAAAGGGGCTTCCCCTTATTCTTATGAACCCTATTCCCGGACAGGAAGAGCGAAACATGGAGTTTTTGGTAAACACAGGTGCCGCTATGCTTACTTCTAAAACATATCCTGTGGAATCTGCTCTTAGTCAGTTCTTTGAATGTGATTGGAAAAGAGCCTTAATGACAGAAGCTGCCTCTCGTCTTTCAAAACCCCATGCTACAGAAAATCTGTATAATTTTATAATGAAAACTGTTTATAATAAAGAGGAGGCGAAGCTATGTCCGACACAAGAGTTGCAATAATCGGCATCATAGTGGAAAAAACCGATTCAGCGCCCTTAGTCAACGACATTCTGCATCAATATGGCAATTATATTATTGGCAGAATGGGACTTCCCTACAAAGAAAAGGATATCAACATTATAAGCATCGCAATTGATGCCCCACAGGATATTATAAGCGCTCTCTCCGGAAAGCTTGGCAGACTGGACGGGATAAGCACAAAAACCATTTATTCTGCCATATCCTGAGAAAAGAGGCTTTTATGAAAATATATGAAAATTTGGGTCAGCTGATAGGTAAAACTCCCCTTTTAAGACTAAAAAATCTTGAAAAAAGCTTTAATTCAGAAGCAACGGTGATTGCAAAGCTGGAATTTCAAAATCCCGGCGGTAGCGTAAAAGACAGAGTAGCAAAGTCCATGATAGAAGACGCAGAACAAAAAGGTCTTCTTCATAAGGATTCTGTGATTATAGAGCCAACAAGCGGCAATACCGGTATAGGCCTTGCGGCTATGGGTGCAGCAAAAGGATACAGGGTAATTCTTACTATGCCGGATACTATGAGCATGGAAAGACGAAACGTGCTTAAGGCATACGGCGCAGAAATTGTCCTTACCCCCGGCAAAGACGGCATGAAAGGCGCAATCCAAAAAGCTAATGAATTAAAAGAGGAAATGCCGAATGCCTTTATAGCCGGACAATTTGAAAACCCCGCAAATCCTAAAGTCCATTATGAAACTACCGGCCCGGAAATATGGGCAGATACAGATGGCAAAATAGATATTTTTGTTGCAGGCATAGGTACAGGTGGCACTATCAGCGGAGTTGGCAAATATCTAAAAGAGAAAAATCCCAATATACAGATAATCGGTGTCGAACCTGAAAAGTCTCCTTTCTTGACCAAAGGAAACTCCGGCACACACGGACTTCAAGGAATCGGTGCAGGGTTCTTGCCGGACACTTTAGACAAAGATATTCTTGACCAAATCATAACCGTAACCGACGAAGATGCTTACTTCTTTGGAAAAGTACTTGCAAAAGAAGAAGGAATTCTTGCCGGTATCACATCAGGCGCCGCAGCTTTTGCCGCCATAAATCTTTCAAAGCAAACTATAAACAAAGGCAAAACAATTGTTGCTCTTTTTCCCGACACAGGAAACAGATACTTTTCAACGCCTTTGTTTGAATAAATTAAAAGGAGACAAAACTATGAAAACAGAATTAGTAATCATGGCAGCCGGAATGGGCAGCAGATTCGGAGGCTTAAAACAAATCGAGCCTATGGGACCAAATGGCGAGGCTATTATTGACTTCACCGTTAAGGACGCTGCCAAAGCAGGTTTTGACAAAACTATTATAATCATCAAAAAAGAAATCGAGAAAGATTTCAGAGAAGCATGCGGTAAAAGACTTGAAAAGATAATGGATATCGAATATGCTTTTCAGGAACTTGACAAATTACCTTCCGGTTTTAAAAAGCCAGAGTCACGTATAAAGCCATGGGGCACAAACCACGCTGTACTTTGTGCAAAGGACAAAATATCTGCACCATTTGGCGTAATTAACGCAGACGATTTCTATGGCAGGGAATCTTTCAAAATTCTCCATGACCAATTACAAAATAACGATGTACCTTGTATGGTAGGCTATCACCTTGGCAACACTCTTACAGACCACGGGACAGTAGCAAGAGGTGTGTGCGAAGTAGAAAACGGATATCTTAAAACAATTACCGAGCACCTGTCTATAGACAAAAATTCAGGTTTTGACCCGAATACAGTAGTATCAATGAACTTCTGGGGTCTTGGAACTGATATATTCCCTTACCTTGAAGATGCATTTGTAAAGTTTTTGGAAGAAAAAATTGATGAACCTAAAGCTGAATCACTTCTTCCTATAGTAATAAACGAATTGATTCAAAAAGGTGAAACAAAAGTAAAGGTTCTTGAAACTCCCGAACAGTGGTATGGTGTTACATACAGAGAGGATATGCCATCTGTAAAAGCTGCTATGCAGGAGTTTATTAGCCAGGGATTATACTGATAACTAAATGAATGTTTAGAAATCACATATCATTCAATGACGTTAAATATCAGCAAAAACTTCCTAAATAAAGTTAATACAAAATTTAATAACAAATTGATTGTGAATGAGTTTGGTATTGTGCCGGACTCATTCCTTTTTACTCATAAAAATATGCACCTCCAAAAGCGCCTAACTTTTGGGGGTGCATATCATTTGTGTTTTTTCTTATCTTTATATTATTTCATCTGTTTTTTGTCATTCCTTTTGGATTAAAGGGTGACTTTCTGTTATTTAATTATCCATACATCCTTGTATGCTACTCCAAGCTTCATAGCCTCGGCATGATTTGAAACAGCAACGTCGATTTTATTTCCCTTGATGGCTCCGCCGCAATCTTCTGCACGTCTTATGCCATATCCGTCGATATAAACAGTTGAAAGCTTTGGAATAACCTTCGGGTCAACTGCTATAGTGTAACCGGGAACTATTTTACCTGCCCAAGCAGTAGCATTACCCCACTGACCACAACACTTTGTGCAAGAACAATAATGGGTAATTCTAAAATTGCCAAGATATACAGCACCCTTCGGAACTGCGCTTCCCGGCTCTACAACAACAGCTTGTACAGGTTTTTCAACACTACCGTACCACACATCTGTTGCAACTTCATTTTGAGGATAAACCTCCGTGGGAACTATCTCCAAATTCTCTGCGGGGACATCAAATGGCGGAATTGAAACAGTAACGCTATTGTCACTCCACTCAACCCACAGACCCAATGCTTCCATAAGTCCTCTTACAGGAACAACTATTGATCCGGTTGAAACTACAGTTGCCGGAACATCTGTCCTGATATTCTTGCCGATTGAAACAACATCACCGTCAATATCCTTATAGTTATATCTCAAATGAAGATTTTCATCTGCAACCGTCATAGAAACAGTAATATTTTCCGGTATAAGCGGCAATCCCTTTGTATCTGCTGAAGACAAAAGTCTGTACGCATATCTTTCTATAGGAAGAGAAGATTCCGCTCCTGCGTTCAAGGTTACGTATGCTGTCTTGCTTTCGTCTGTCCAGTGTACCTCAAGTCCTGCACTTTCACAAAACTTTCTGAGGGGTACTACTGTTGAATCCTCTATAGTCATGGGCGCCACTGTGTCGAAATCAATACGAATAGTGGAATTGCTGACTATATTATCAAGCTTTACATCTATATCTTGCGCGTATGCAGGTATTGCAAACATAAAAAGTGCAATAAACAACGCGGCAATATATGTGACCGACTTCTTCATTATGACCTCCGTTTTTTACAATTTTATAAGTGCCAAAACACCATATCACATTGTCCATTATACCATATTTTAACTGCAAGTTCAATGATTTTATTACGGAAATTACAATTTTCTTAAAAACTTTGTAACATTTAACGAATTTTACACACAGTCAGGGTTTACATATTTTAGTTGCCCTTAAAATATGGGTTTTCCTGAGTTTTTTTGTTGTTGTTTTATGCTAAATATTACAAATAATGATGTCATTTTGTAATATTTTTGTATACTTTTGTTTGTACAAAACGGAGAAATTTAATTTCGTGAATATATACAAAAAATACCATATTCCTGTTGGAATTACTCCTCCAAGAATGTGGTATTATCAGTTTTGTTCTAAATGTATAAGTACACAAGACTCGCCTTCTTGGTTTCTCAGCTCCACTACCAGCTCGCCTTCGTCAGTGCACATGCACACATCTATTTTTTCGTCTTTTAGTATTTGTTTTTGATAAATAACCTTTAAGGATTTTATATTTTCAGGGCAACAGACAAATGAAAGTGCTGCCTCAAGTGATTTTACATTGTTCATATGATTATTTGTATCAAGGTCTCTTGAGGTTACATCAAACTGCGCTACAGGCTCAGCCATTGGATTTGCTCTGAACCTTGAAACCTCTATGCCATTTCCATCTTCATTTATGCTGTCATAAGCATTATTTATCTCATCGGGCACCCGCACAATCCTGCCTGCTTTAAAATTATAAGCAAACCAAATTGCAGACCCTTCTGCAATAATCTCTTGATCCTGCAGTATAACATAGCTTCGGTGCACTTCCATTCGATTAACTTTTGTTATACAGGTTTTGCATATAACAGGTTCTTTCGGATCTACATCTTTCAAAAACTTGATATGCCACCCATAAAGAAGCATTGCTATATTTATCTCCTGCATCTTCAAAAGGTCATACCCTACATCAGCGCTATGACATATGGATACATCTTGAAGCAAATCTACTATCGTACTTGTTTTTATTTCACCGGAACTGTCAATATCACTGTACCTGAAAGTATATTCTTTAGAAAACATCAGTCTATCTCCTTTTCCAAACAAAAGAGGTCTGTAAAAACAAGTTTTACAGACCTCATAAATTACATTACTCGGCAGCTACTTCTTTTGGGGCATCAGCAGGAGCTTCCTCCTCAGCCGGAGCCTGTGCTTCTTCCTGAGGAGCTGCTTCTTCTTCAGATGCTTGTTTTGCCTGAGCTTCTGTCATCATCTTGTTGAACTTACCAAATGGCATATTAGGATCTACTTCTTCCTTTATGCCCATCATCTGTGCATACATTGTAACCATATCAGGTGACATACCCTGCATCTTCTCAAAGTATGCAGCAGTAGGCATATAGTTGATAGCTGCTACTGTATAAGTGTCCCCCTTCATGTCTTTTGGGAAGCCGTATTCTTCTTTTACTTCATCAACAGACTTGCCAGTCAGCTCTGCAACATCAGCAATAGTCTCTATATAACCGTCTTTATCAGCATTATAAGGATTGTATGTGAGAATAAATGCTGTAAATACAGCTGCTGCACATACTACCAAAGTAATAGCTGAGCTGATAACAGCAACAGCAGCCTTTGAAAGAGATTTCTTTTCTGGAATCTGGGCACTCTCAACCATCTGATCAATGATTTCCTGAGCCATTTCTACTTCATTGGATTCTTCAAAAATTTGTACTGTTTCTTCTGCGTCTTCCAGCACTTCTGCTGTTTCTTCTACTACTTCTTCTGTCTGATCGTTTTCAAACATATCTTTTTCTTCACTCATTATAATATCCTCCTTTTATTATTCCTGAGGTGCTTCTGCTGTAGCCGGAGCTTCTTCCTGTGCTACATCTTGTGCCATAGCACCAAGCTCTTCAAATATAGCCTGAAGCTCATCAACTGTAGTTTTTTCTGTCACGGTATCGGGAAGCTGATTTTGTGCTTTAAAATCATCCCATGTCATGCCCATAAGCTTTGCATAATTGCCAAGTGTCATAGAGCCCATATAGTCTTCCATATTGTCGTCTGCCTTAGCATCGGTCAACCCAAACTGCTCAG
>JAZUOB010000164.1:0-6918 GCA_045604425.1 Clostridia bacterium | reverse complement strand
ATTGTGGGCTGACTTTATAAACAGCCCCTTTATCTTTGAACTCTGCCGCTTCCGTCACCGCCGGCAAGGTTTTCTACATCCTGTCTTGACACAAGATTGAAATCACCGGGGATTGTGTGCTTAAGCGCTGATGCTGCAACGGCGAATTCTAGTGCTTCTTTAAAATTCTTTCCGTCAAGGAAGCCGCAGATTGTTCCTCCGGCAAAGCTATCACCACCACCTACTCGGTCAACAATAGGGCTTATTCTGTATTCTCTTGAATGATAGAATTCTTTTGTATCTCTCGAGTAGATGCAAGCTGACCAGCCGTTGTCTGATGCTGAATGTGAAACTCTGAGTGATGAAATTACATACTCAAAGTTAAACTTTTCTACCATTTGCTCAAAAATACTTTTGTAGCCTGCAAGCTCAAGCTCACCGCTTGTGACATCAGTACCCTCCGGCTTAAAGCCAAGTACCTTTTCTGCGTCTTCTTCGTTGCCGATACATACATCAACATACTGCATAAGGTTTGACATAACCTTTTGAGCTTTCTCGCTTGACCATAGCTTCTTTCTGAAGTTAAGGTCACAGCTTACCTTTACACCTTGTTTCTTTGCAGCCTTTAAGGCTTCTTCTGTAAGAAGTGCGGCTTTGTCTGAAACTGCGGGAGTAATTCCTGTAAAGTGGAACCAGTCGCAGCCTGCAAATATTTTATCAAAATCAAAATCGCTTATTTCGGCTGTTGAAATTGAAGAATGTGCTCTGTCATATACTACATTTGATGCACGCATACTAGCGCCTGTTTCAAGAAAGTATATTCCAAGTCTTTCTCCGCCTTTTGCGATATTCCCCGTTTGTACATTGTGCTTTCTGAGTGCTGCTACTGCACATTCACCTATTGGATTTTCAGGAACTTTTGTGACAAACTCTGCATCGTGTCCGTAGTTTGCAAGCGACACTGCAACATTTGCTTCTCCGCCGCCGTAGCATACATCAAACTCATCTGCCTGAATAAACTTTTCATTGCCGACAGTTGAAAGTCTTAGCATTATCTCCCCCATTGTTACTATCTTAGCCATTATCTTCCCTCCATCTTCTCTAAGGCCTCTTTTACAAAGAAGCTGCCACCGATTGCTGCCACCTTATCAAATGCTAAAAACTCATCAATGTTACTTCTGTCAACCCCACCGGTTGGAATAAATTTTATTTGAGGAAATGGTGCAGAAAGTGCTTTGAGAGCGCTGAGTCCACCATAGATATTCGCAGGAAAAAACTTAACAGTTGTGATACCAAGCTCAAGTGCCTCCATAATCTCAGTGGGAGTCACACAGCCGGGATAATACGGGATATTATTTTCCTTGCAAACCTTTGCCGCACCTTTAGATAGCCCCGGCGAAACTATGAACTTTGCACCGGCTGAAATTGCATCTTTGCACTGTGTTTCGTTTATTACAGTACCTGCGCCTATGTTCATTTCAGGATACTTTTCTGATGCAAGCTTTATCGCATCTTTCGCACATGCTGTGCGGAAAGTAATCTCTGCACAGTTTATTCCGTTTGCTTTAAGTGCCGGCAAGATTTTATCTACTTCTTCAAGTTCTTTTATAACTACAACAGGTATATATTTGTCCATTTTTTTCATCTCCTAAATACATATGCTGACATTTTTATTATGTTCATATTTAGATGAATGCATACGAAAACCATAAAAAAAGACATCTTGTGATGTCTTTTCAGCGTGCGAAAAAGGAAGTTATATTTTGTCAACTTGAATTCGTCGGCGTACGTGGGTACGGTAGAGTTCAAATTGGCAAAAAGCAAGCAACCACAAGAAAAACTCAATGTTTTTCTTGTGGTTTTGTTTTTTATACTCACAATCGAAATCATTCTTAAATAATGATTTTCTTATCAGCTTGCGGTAGAACGACTTTTTCGACGGTCTGAAAAGACATCTCGTGATGCCTTTTCTGTTATATTCCATTCTTATCATCTTTCGCCGGATTATTTATAAGTTTGCCGCTTCTATCAAATCTTGACCCATGACACGGACAATCCCACGAATGTTCCTGTTTATTGTATTTAAGCGCACAACCCATATGCGGGCATCGTGGTGCTGTAGGAGTGATTAAGCCTTTAACCGACTCAAACATATTCACAAAAAGCTGAGGATGTAGCATACTTCTTGAAGGAGAATAAAGCTCTTCATACTCACTTTTTATCCCCTCTATCATATCCGCCAGCACAATGGCAGAAACCATTGAGGATGTCATACCCCATTTGTTAAAGCCTGTTGCCACATACAAATCATCAGTTGATTTTGAGTACCTGCCTATATAGGGGATAGAATCAAGAGTCATACAGTCTTGAGTTGCCCACCTTGAAACCACTTCAGCATTTTTATAATACTTTGACGAAAATTTTTCAAGTTCCCTCCAGCCGCCGCCATTTTGACCTGTGCGATGACTCCCCCCGCCTATAAGCAATAAATCGTTAAAGCTTCTGAAAGATAGCCCTGTTTCACTTTCATCCACATACATATCTTTCATAATTGGTGCATTTTTTAATGCAAGGACATAAGACCTGTGCTGATACATTTTTAAAAAATATCCGCCGTGTTTGTTGATAAAAGGGAAATGAGTCGCTACAATAATTTTCTTTGCAAAAATCTTTCCCCTGTTTGTAATTACTGCCTCAGGTTTTAGCTCAATAACTTTTGTATTTTCGTATATCCTGAGTTCTTTTGCAAGAGATATGCCAAACTTCAAAGGATGAAACTTTGCCTGATTATTTATTTTCACACTTCCGGCAATATCAAACGGAAGCTCTGTATTCTCTGAAAATTCAGCTTGGCATCCGATTTTATTGAGGGCGATAATCTCTTTTTCAAGCACAGCTTTATCCTTTAGGGAATAAACAAGACCGGAACATTCTTCAAAATCACAATCTGTTTTTGATGCAACATTTTTTAGCTTTTCTAAGGCACTTTTTTGGCTTTTGTAATAAAGACACGCTTTTTCTTGGCCGTACATGTTCATTATCTTGTGGTATATAAGACCATGCTGCAGCGTAAGCTTTGCTGTAGTATTATTTGTGATACCCTTTAATATTGTATCTGCTTCCACAAGCACACAATCAATGCCTCTTTCTTTCAGCATATATGCGCATAAAATGCCACACATACCGCCACCCACTATTAAAACATCGGTCTTTATATCACCTTTTTGTTCATTGAATTTCAAATGCTCAATATTATCATTCCATATAGACATCAAAAGCTCACCTCTCTTGCTATTATCTCACATTCACACAGAAGAATACCTGATTATCATAAATAAAAAGCATCCAACGGATGCTTTTTATTTAAAATATTTATCTATACCATTTGCAATACCTGTTGCAAGCTTTTTCTGATAAGACGGGTCACAAAGCAGTCTATCTTCTTCGGGATTTGTCATAAATCCCATTTCCACGATTGTTACAGGGACACGGCACCAGTTGATACCACTCATAGTATCTGTTTCAGTGACTCCGAGATTTTTTGCTCCTGTTTGCCCACACAAACTGTCAAGCACAAGCTTTGAAAGAGAACGACTCTCTTGGTACAAATCACCGCAGTATTGATTTTTTGAGGTCTGGCACATAGTAAGTGCGCCTTTTGCACTGCTGCTTTCTACACCGTTACAGTGTATGCGTATAAAGGCATCAGCCCCTGCATCATTTGCCATTTGTGCCCTTTCGGAATTACTTATATCAACATCATTTGTACGGCGTATCATAACCACGTCATATCCTCTTGATTTAAGTTCTTCTTCAAGAAGAAGAGATACGTCCAAAGTCACTTGATATTCAGGAGTTTTTGTCACAACTCCTGATGTGCCGCCGGCTACCTTTGCCTTGGTTTGTGATGCTCCGGGGGCTATTGGTTCTTTTGAAAAATTACCTTTTCGTTGATGCCCTGCATCAATAGCAATTATTTTCTTGTCAGCAACAGTCACCTGCGGCTGTGTTTCTTGAACTTCAGGCTCATTTTGAAGAGTCTCTTCTAAAACAGCAGCTGCCGGTTTGTTGATTGTTGGTCTTGGCTTTTCAACCTTATCAGCATCAGATATGACAACTGTGTAATTTTGTGACAATGCTACTGTAAAAATCACTCCGGCAAAAAAGCCAATAACCAGTGCCAGTATTACAAAAATAATTGTTCTTGTTCTTTGTTTTTTTTGCATTCTTATTTGTCTTCGCTGTTGTATTTCCATAGCTTTATTCCATACTCTTTATAAGCTGTATATTATATTTTTCGATGCTGTTTAACCAGCTTTCATTGAAGTTAGGGTTTGGTGAATACCATGCCTTAGATGAGAAATAATCTCTGTATTGTTGTTTTGAGAAAACATATCCGTTGCGGGCATAGATTTCATTGCGAATAAGTGCCAATGTGTTTGATGAATAACCATAAAGCTCACTTGCACTTAGTCTTCTTGAACTGCTGTCCGGAATAATGTATGTATTATCACCATAGTGATTTTGATAATAATAGTTCTCATCATATTTTTGAGTATTCACATTTGGTGCAGGAGCATAAGTCGGTGCGCTGGCAGATATGTTTGATATAATATAGCTATTGATAAAATTTGCATTCTCTATTTCCAAATCAGTCAAGTCATTCTCACTAAAGGACGGATTAGGTGAGTACCAGTCTTTAGAAGTAAAATACTTCTCAAAATTAGCATCGGTATATACTTTGCCATGCCTTGCAAAGATTTCTTCATATGCGTATCTTAGCTCTGTTTCGTTTAATTTTGACAAGTCTACCTCGGTAACAACCTGAGTGTCAGAATTAAGAAGATAATCACCGGCACCTTTGTTTTTGTTCACAACAGATACACTGGAACAGGCGGTCAAAACCACCATAGAAATAACTGTAATCAATAATAAAATCTTTTTCAAAATTGTACCCCCTCTAAGAGAATTATTTTCCCTATTATACCATAAACAAATACTGATGTAAATAGTTTGAAAAATTTTCGTATGAAAGTATACCTAACAAAAAAGACATCATAAGATGTCTTTTCTTTAAATTATTAAAGCTGTGAAGTAAACAATTTAGCACGGCGTGTTATTTCATCATAATCACCGGCAAATATTGATTTTTTATCAGCAATCGCAGTAGCAACTCCGATACCCTTTGCACCGGCATTTAAGTAATCTTTAAGATTTTCGTGGTTGACGCCACCAACTGCCAGGAACTTTATATGAGAAAGAGGTACTGCGAGGGCTTTAAGATATGAAATATCAACTTCGGAATTAGGGAAAAGTTTTGCAAAGTCTGCACCCAAACGATGAGCATTTGCTGCCTCAGTAGGAGTAAATACTCCAGGCATAGATACCATACCAAGCTCACGGGTTTTTCTGATAACCTTATCATAACAATCAGGAGAAATAATAAATTCTGCACCTGCATTAAATGCCAGTTCAACTTGCTGTTCTGTCATAACTGTACCTGCACCGACTCTAACCTTGCCTTCAAAGGTTTCCTTCAAGAGACGGATATTTGATGCTGTAACCTCATCACTTACTACACCGGTTTGGTCAAATGTGACTTCAACGAGCCTTATGCCGCCCTTTTCCATAGCGTCAACTGCACGAACCAATTGCTCGGATGTAAAACCTCTCATAATAACTACAATTTTGTTTTCTTCAATATCCCTTATAATCTGTTCTCTGTTTAGCATTTTCATTCTCCTTTAATTATATTAAGTGTATTCTTTAAAGACTGTCTGACAGACATATCATCATCGGAATTAAAAATTATAAAATTATCAACAGCACCATTTTCGCCTAGTTCACAAGGCGGTGTATAATTGGTTTTTTTTACATATTCGTCCCAGTTTTGAAGTTTTAAAGTATCTCTTGGGGAATTTCTTTTTTTCATTCTTTCATAGCAAACATCTGTAGATGCAGATACCCATATAAGCACAAGCTTGGCACCGTTTTCGTTAGCTCTATCTTTAAGCATTCTCATATATTCTATATCACGGACCTCTTTTCCAAAAGGCGCGTTGAGAATCACATAATTCTCAAACCGAAGCGCTGAAAAAGCTATATTCAAGATTGAGGAATACTCAGAAGGTCGAAGATTGTTTATGTAAAAATCTCCATCCATATCAAGTTCATTACCGGAAACAGAGAAAGCTGCGCAAATCAAATCACCAAGATCGTCTTTATCAAGATAAACAATATGCTCAAGCGACTTTGCAATCATCTCTGAAACAAATGTCTTTCCACAAGCAGGTGGAGATGCAACTAAAATCAGTTTTTTATTCATTTTAATGTATCATCCTTTCAAATACATCAATATTTTAACATTTATATATAAAAATGTCAACAGATACACAACAAAAAATTCAATACATACAGCAAAAAACTGAACAATCGAAAAAAGACATCTGAAGATATCTTTTTTCATGGCAATGTAAATGATTTAGACGGAATTGTTAACTATTAAAATATCTTTGTTTTTTCAAATATCTTGACAAGAATTAACCCTATAACAAGACCCACTATACCCTGTATTCCATTTGCGGGAATATTTACAACAGACGGTGCAAAACCATAAATAAATCCTTCGAATATATAGTATCCAAAAATCATTTCAATCTCAGCCAATGTACCGCCAATAATTCTTGTATGAGTGTTGCCAAGCTTGTTATGCATATATTTAAAGCAAAGGTTTGTAATAACTGCCATAAGACCCTTAATAATAAAAGTTGCAGGGGCATATATTACATATCCAGAGAATACATCAGCAAGAGCTGATCCGATACCTACAGCTGTAAATCCGTATGCAGGAGATAAGAGCCAACCGGAAAGAAGTACAACACAATCACCCAAATTAAGATATCCTTTAAGTGGAGAGGGTATTTTGATAATCATTGTTGC
>JAZUOB010000163.1:0-3368 GCA_045604425.1 Clostridia bacterium | reverse complement strand
AGATAATTGATGTAACGCTCCATGAATGATTTACCACTTGAAGGTGGAGCATAGACCACTGAGAAGAATGAGGTGCTGATAGTCTTGCCGTTCTGTCTATCCTCAGCTCTTACATAACTTGTCAGTGTGCCAAGTATGGGTAGGAGCGCATTGATAGCAGGCATCTTGAAATCGTTTGGTGCAATCTCAATCAGCTCTTTGATGATAGGTGGTGGGGTTGGCATCAAGTCCACTGGGTGAGGCTTGTTTGCATCTTCCTCCTCTATCTCTGGCTCTGGCTCACCTTGCTTTTTCTTGTAAAATCCGTTCTTAGCGAGGAATATAAAGAACTCGCGAGGTATAGAACTGTTACTGTTAGTCCTACAAATAGACTGGCATTGACTAAGAGTGTTTTGGTACTCAGTGCTATTGTCCCCACCGAAACGAGGAAGGAGATCATGAAGCACGAGAGGGTCGTTATCGCAAATATTGCGAAAATCCCTAACCATCTTGTTGTAGAAGTTGTGCTTTTCGCCTTGCTCTGGTTCGCCATATACTTCAATATATTTGTCGATGATGTCCGTGAGAAGAGTTCCTTTGTACTTGTAGTCAGCAAATTTACTGCGCACTGGTGTCCATTCGGCTGTCGCTCCATTCCCACTGCCTGATACTTTCTGTTGCTCATTGTTCTTGATAGATTTGGTTGGTAGTCCATTGTTTACTATTGGATTGTAGTTTGCTTCATCACTCCAGAGCAGGTCGCTCTCGTAGAGTATGTCACATGCCTGAGGTATGAATGACAGACGGCTGATGTCCTTCACGGCAGTATCGAAATCGCCATAATGACTGAATACCACTTGCTCATCAAGCCACTGCATGTGCTCAGGCAGAGTTTCAAACGGCTGAGTGCATTGCATCACGAGGCGCAAGCCGTCACCACTCGGAGTGATGTGTGCAAGTCGAAGAGCATCAAATAAATTGTTGTCTTTCAACACATCTTGTATTAGCTGAAAAACGTGTGATGGCTTCAGACCGCTCTTGCTGATGTGGTCTATGTCAATCATGTACAGCCCAGTCGGTGTCATGTTCTCAACCTTGCGTGTGCCTCCGTTGTTTACAAAGCCAGTCCAACAGACTGCTGGCAGTTTGGTCTTTGCATCTTTGTCACCCTCACGGAATTCTCTGATGAGTGTGGCAGTGAAC
Source organism: Clostridia bacterium (assembly GCA_045604425.1). Classification (GTDB taxonomy): domain Bacteria; phylum Bacillota; class Clostridia; order UBA1381; family UBA1381; genus RGIG9115. The sequence goes on along the minus strand of JAZUOB010000163.1, from coordinate 2,186 downwards.
GCATCTTGCGTGTTGTCTTGCCACATTGTCCTTGTCAGTTCAACAGGCGTAACGCCTGGGGCATACTTTCCACTTTTCGTCTTAATGCGAAAATAGATGTTTAGTTTCATTTCTTTTTCATAAGTCTTAAAATGTTTAGTTCAACTCTTTAGTTCGATTTTTTGGCAGATAAAAATATTTGACGTTTGTATCTAGTGTAATAACCACCTTCAGTCGTTTATCAACTGGGTCTATCGCCACCAACCACAATAGGTAATACATATTACAGAACATTTGCAGAGGCTCGATGATGTCAAAAGAAAGCCAGTTCTGCGAGGCATTGTCGGAATATAACTGTAAGACATTGTTGTATTTGACGTAGTGTATGTGAAAACCTAATTCCCTGAAACGTGGTGAGTATTTTTTTAGCAATGCGGACAACTCGGCTCGTCTTTGCTTCAAAATAGCTTCGATGTCAACCATATACCTATATTTTTAACATTGTATTTTCAACCTTAGCATATAGCCGTCTGGCAGTGCCTCCAGACAGTTCAAACTCACTGCCGTTGACAGTGGTGACTTTCGCACCAGTGACAAGTTGCCACTCTTCTGTCTTTGAATTCTTACGGGGCAGAAAATTAAAGCGCATTGATGCTATAGCCTCTACGTTCACTACTTCAAGAAAGTTGTTTTCAACCCTGCATGCGTGAGGGTCTTTGCCTTGCGATTTTACATTCAAAAATTCCATAGTCTATAATATTTTTATACTTCAATTAAACCATCGTCTTCTTCTGCTTCTTTGTAGTATTGTTGGTAAAGTTCCGGTGAAAGTTTCTGCATGAAAGCGTAGCGGTCAACAATGTAGTCAGCGAAAAAATCATCTTCTAACAAGCTGGTTATCAAAACACCTTCACAACCTTGTTTCTTCAGAGCTATCCAAATATTACTCAGCAAGTCCAGGGCTTTGTAAATGCCTCTCAAGAATCCTTCTTGGGATTTCCCCATTTTGAGGACTTTTCTGCTGCCATTCGTGTAACCTTCTACGTCTAAGCACTCTTTTATGTGCTTTATAATCAATCGTTTTCCCAATTGGGTAGCACCCTGAATATACGGGCGATTATATATTCCTTTTGCCATATTTAGTCCTCCACTTTATCCATGTGCCTATGAATATGAAATACTGGAACAAAGAATTTATCTATTTTTTCCATGCGCATCCACATCATTAGCTCATTCTCATTCATTACTTCGTTCAAAGTGTCAAACTCAATTTGAAGCCAGAGATTACAATACTTCTTGTAAACGTTGATTAGAAATTCACATTCCGAATCAAACTCAACAGTACAAGCGGACGGTAATTGGTCTCGTAATTCTATTGCTATTTCTTGTAAACTTTTCATACGTCAGTCCTCCAATTAGATGTACTCCTCAAAAAGTTTCATTGCCTGCTTCATGCCCTGAGTCATAAAGGCTACTCTGTTCTGGTAGCCTTGTATATTTTTGGGCACATTCACTGACAGGCGAAAGTTGTTTTTACTCTCATAAAGTGTGGCACTTCCGTTAGTACGCACAATCTTCATGTTCTTTTCAGATGGTTCAAGTTTCTGGCATGGAGTAAACAGATACTCGCCATACTCATTCAGCACGCCGTACCCCTTGTACCGCTTGCCTACTTCCATTTGCATTTTCTTCTTTGTCATAACGATTTTGATTTGGTTAATAATTGTTTTTGTCACAAGTGACTTTGGTGACTTTAGTGACTTTCGTGACTTCTCGTTGCAAATGTACACATAGTTAACGAAACAAAAAAAAAAAAAAACAGATGTTAAGACTTTCTGCCCGTTTTTAACTTTTTTTGTAACTTTGTACGCATGTACCTATCTTTATATCAAATAGCAGACGCATGCATCGGCTTGGTTGCCGTGGGGTGTGTATTGGGCATAATCTGGGCAAGGCGAACGTAGGCTTAGAAAACTTTTCTTTGTAAGAAAGATATTTATATGTATAAATATCTTTCTTATTTCTTTTATAAGTATATAATATATATATATATAAGCGTGCGCGTGTTTCAAAAGTCACCAAAGTCACCAAAGTCACGAAAGTCACGCTTATTTTACTCGCAAATGTTAAAATGTACTTTGCACAGAAACGCAAAAGTGTGCATTTTGTGACTATCTCAAAAAAAAATTATTTTAACGCATAAAGTG
>JAZUOB010000162.1:0-5383 GCA_045604425.1 Clostridia bacterium | reverse complement strand
TATGTTTAATACATTCAACATGGGTGTTGGTATGAGTGTAGTTGTATCTAAAGAAGATGCTGCCAAAGCTATTTCAATACTTAAGAATAATGGTGAGAATGCATATATTATCGGTGAGATTGTTCGTTCTGTGGACGGTGTAATAATATGCTAAAGGCGAATATTTGTGTTTTGGTTTCAGGCGGAGGCACAAATCTGCAGGCATTGCTTGATTCAGATGTTTTATCTTCAGGAGAAATCAAGCTTGTTATTTCAAATAACGAGAATGCTTTTGCTTTACAAAGAGCCAAAAAAGCCGGCATAAAAACTCTAGTAGTCAACAAAAGAGGTGTTGCTCAGGAAGTTTTTGAAAAGCAACTCATCGATATTATCGAAGACAACAATATAGATTTGATAATCCTTGCAGGATTTATGTGTATCTTAAGTGCTGATTTTACAAGCAGATATCCCAAAAGAATAGTGAATGTTCATCCGTCACTTATACCGTCATTTTGCGGAAAAGGCTTTTACGGCTTGCGTGTACATGAAGCTGCACTTGAGTATGGCGTAAAGGTGACAGGTGCAACTGTTCATTTTGTCAATGAAATACCGGACGGTGGAGAGATAATTCTTCAAAAAGCGGTGGAAATAAATAATGATGATACACCGGAAGTTTTACAAAGACGTGTAATGGAAAACGCCGAATGGAAAATTCTTCCCGAGGCTGCTGAGATTGTTTCAAGACAGATTGTACTTGAGAAAGGAGCTAATTGATGAACGTTTATAAACAAATTCCTATGGGCGAACTTATTAAAGGTAACCCATATGTAGGAAGAGGAATAGTTATAGGTAAAACTCCTGATGAAAAGAATGCAGTTTTTGCATATTTCATAATGGGAAGAAGTGAAAATTCTCGTAATCGTGTTTTTATAGAAAATGGTGAAGAGGTAATTATTCATCCTTTTGATGTTTCAAAAGTAGAAGACCCCTCGCTTATTATCTATTCTCCTGTAAGAAAAATTGATGATTACCTAATCGTTACAAACGGTGACCAGACAGACACAATTTATGACTTTATAAAATCAGGAAAATCATTTGAACAGGCACTTGAAACAAGAGAATTCGAACCCGATGCTCCAAATCTCACACCGAGAATAAGCGGTATTATGGACTTTTCTGACAATGAATTAAAATACAAAATGAGTATTCTTAAAAGTGCAGATGCAGAGGGAACGTACTGCAACAGATATACTTTTTCATATACTGCACTTGCCGGAACAGGACATTTTATCCACACATATGTGACAGACGGCAACCCCATACCGACATTTATGGGTGAACCTGAAAGAGTTGATATTCCAAATGATATTGATGAATTCACAAATGACATATGGACAAACTTGGATGAAAACAATAAGATATCAATTTATGTTAGATACGTGTCATTAGAAGACGGCTCTGTTGAGAACAGAATGATAAACAGAAATCAAAAATAAAAAGAAAGGGATGTACAAAGTGAAAGAGTTTGAATTAAAGTACGGTTGCAACCCAAATCAAAAACCTGCAAAAATATATATGAAAAGCGGAGAACTTCCAATTGAGATATTAAACGGAAGACCCGGATATATCAATTTTCTTGATGCGCTCAACAGTTGGCAGCTTGTAAAAGAAATCAAAGAAGCTACCAATATGCCTTGTGCAGCATCATTCAAGCACGTAAGCCCTACATCTGCAGCAGTAGGTACAATACTTGATGAAAAGCTCAAAAAAGCTTGCTTTGTAGATGATATAGAAGATTTGGATTCATCACCACTTGCATGTGCATATGCAAGAGCCAGAGGAACTGACAGAATGTCATCATTTGGTGATTTTATAGCATTATCAGATACTTGCGACGCTGTGACAGCACGTTTAATTAAAAGAGAAGTATCCGACGGTGTTATTGCACCCGGATATACAGATGAGGCTCTTTCTATTCTCAAAGAAAAGAGAAAAGGAACTTATAATGTTATCAAAATCGATGAAAGCTACGTTCCTGATGAAATAGAAATAAAACAAGTGTATGGTATTACTTTCGAGCAGGGTAGAAATAACGTAAAAATAGATGAAAAAATGCTCAATGAAATTGTTACAAAGAACAATAATCTTTCTCCGGAAGCAAAAAGAGATTTGATAATCGCCTTGATTACGCTTAAGTACACTCAATCAAATTCTGTCTGCTTTGCAAAAGACGGTCAGGCTATAGGTGTAGGTGCAGGTCAACAATCAAGAATTCATTGTACACGTCTTGCAGGAAATAAGGCTGATATCTGGCATCTTCGTCAGCACGACAAAGTATTGAACTTGCCGTTCTTAGATAGTGTAAAGCGTCCTGACAGAGATAATGCGATTGATATTTATATTTCTGATGATTATGAAGACGTTTTGGCTGAAGGCATTTGGCAGACATTGTTTTCAAAGAAGCCTGAGCCTTTGACAAGAGAAGAAAAGAAGGGCTACCTCGCTGCAATTAGCGGAGTATCTCTTGGTAGTGATGCATTTTTCCCATTCGGCGATAACATTGAACGCGCATCAAGAAGCGGTGTTTCATATGTTGCACAGCCCGGAGGATCTATAAGAGATGATAATGTAATCGATACTTGTAATAAATATAATATGGTTATGGCATTCACTCATGCCAGACTATTCCATCATTAAAATCAATAACCCCCTTGCACTCTGAATGTGAATGGGGGTTATTTGGCAGAATATTTCACCAACAAATTACATTGGGAGGTTATTTGATTTGAAAGTAATGGTTGTAGGTGGCGGCGGTAGAGAGCATGCCATAATCAAAAAAATCAAAGAAAGTTCTAAAATAGAAAAGATATTTGCTTTGCCCGGAAATGGTGGCATTGCAAGTGATGCAGAATGTGTAGATATAAAAGCAACAGATATTGACGCAATTGTGAAATTTGCAGTTGACAACAAAATCGATTTTGCAGTTGTTGCACCGGATGATCCTTTGGTGCTTGGCGCAGTTGATAAGCTGGAAGAAAACGGAATAAAGTGCTTTGGGCCTAAGGCGAATGCAGCAATTATCGAAGGTAGTAAAGTCTTTTCAAAGGACTTGATGAAAAAGTATAATATTCCCACAGCTGAATATGAAGTGTTTACAGAAATAGATAAAGCTCTTGAATATTTAGAGTCTTGTCCAATACCTACAGTAATCAAAGCAGACGGTCTTGCTCTCGGAAAAGGGGTTATTATCGCCCAAAACAGAGTTGAAGCAAAAGATGCTGTTAAATCAATGATGCAGGATAAAATTTTCGGCGCCAGCGGCTCAAGAGTTGTAGTAGAAGAATTTTTGACCGGACCTGAAGTGTCTGTTCTGTCATTTACAGACGGAAAAACAGTTGTTCCTATGATTTCTTCTATGGACCATAAGCGCGCACAAGACGGTGACCAAGGCTTAAATACCGGCGGTATGGGTACTATTGCACCAAATCCATATTATACTGAAGATATTGCCAAAGAATGCATGGAGAAAATCTTCATCCCTACAATCAATGCTATGAACAATGAGGGAAGAAGCTTTTCCGGATGTTTGTATTTTGGTCTTATGCTGACAAAAAAAGGCCCTAAGGTGATTGAGTATAACTGCCGTTTCGGAGACCCTGAAACACAAGTAGTGCTTCCACTTTTAAAAAGTGATTTGTTTGATATATTCCAAAAAGTAGCTGACGGAAAACTCTCTGAAGCACAGGTAGAATTTTCTAATGAAAGTGCATGCTGCGTTGTTATGGCATCAGACGGATACCCGAAATCTTATGAAAGCGGTTTTGAAATCACAATGCCGTCAGATAAGAATATATATGTAGCAGGCGCAAAACTAGATGGCGATAAACTTTTGACATCAGGGGGCAGAGTTTTAGGTGTGACAGAATGTGCTGACACTTTGGAAAATGCAATTTCAGCTGCGTATAAAACTGTTGAAGAAGTAAAGTTCGCTAATGCGTATTACAGAAAAGATATCGGCAAACGTGCTCTTGAAGCAAAGAATTCAATATAACGAAAGGAAATAACATCTATGGTACACAGAATTTACGTTGAAAAGAAAAAGAATTTATCCGGTGAAGCAAATGCCTTGAAAAATGATATAATTGAGCTTTTGCAGATTTCCGGGATAGAAAATTTAAGAATAATCAATAGATATGATGTAGAAGGTATCGACAAAGAATTGTTTGATTATGCATGTAATACTGTATTTTCAGAGCCTCAGCTTGACAATATATATACCTCAATCGATGAAAACGACGGATATGTTTTTGCTGTTGAGTATTTGCCCGGTCAATTTGACCAGCGTGCATCTTCTGCAGCTGAGTGTATTCAGCTTATTTCTAAAGGTGACAGACCAACAGTTAAAACTGCAAAGATTTATATAATAAAAGGCACACTTAATGAAAAACAGCTTGATGATATCAAACACTATGTTATAAATCCTGTGGAAGCAAGGGAAGCAAAGCTTGAAAAGTACGACACTCTCAAAGTGGAATATGATATTCCCACAACTGTTGCCACATTAGACGGTTTTTGCGACCTTGACGAGCTTGGTCTTAAAAACTTTGTAAGCGAATATGGACTTGCAATGGATCTTGATGATATCAAGTTCTGTCAAAAGTATTTCCTTTCAGAAAAGCGCGATCCTACTATCACAGAAATCAGAATGATAGACACATATTGGTCTGACCACTGCCGTCATACTACATTCTTGACTACACTTGATAATGTGGAATTTGAAGACCCTGTCATCGAAAAAGAATACAAAAGATATCTCAAGACCAGAGATGATATAGGCAGAACAAAACCTGTAAATTTAATGGATTTGGCTACTATTGCTACAAGATTTCTCAAAAAGACCGGCAAGCTTCCAAAGCTTGATGAATCCGAGGAAATCAATGCATGCACAGTTAAAATCGATGTAAACGTGAATGGCAATACTGAAAAATGGTTATTGTTGTTCAAAAATGAAACTCATAATCACCCAACCGAAATAGAGCCATTCGGCGGCGCTGCAACATGTATTGGTGGCGCTATAAGAGACCCATTATCAGGAAGAAGCTATGTATATGCAGCTATGAGAGTGACAGGAGCTGCTGACCCGAGAAAGAGCGCGTCAGAAACTCTTGAGGGCAAGCTTCCACAGAGAAAGATTGTCACTGGTGCTGCAAACGGATATAGCTCATACGGAAATCAGATTGGTCTTGCAACTGGTATTGTTGATGAAATTTATCACGACGGTTATGTTGCAAAACGTATGGAAATAGGCGCTGTTATAGCAGCAGCTCCCGAAGAAAACGTCAGAAGAGAAGTACCTGAGGACGGCGATGTGGTTATATTGCTTGGCGGCAAAACAGGAAGAGAC
>JAZUOB010000161.1:0-2246 GCA_045604425.1 Clostridia bacterium | reverse complement strand
CCTAAGACCGCTTGGCCTCCGACTTCATCAAAGCCCGTATCAAGGCCGCTGACTTTTCCTGTGTTTGTAGAGGTTTCTACCATATTTTCGTACGCCTCTACCACCACATCTCCTATAGGAACAATATCTGTCTGCTCTTTTGCGTCCGAAACATCAAATATCAATTGCTCCGAACGATCAAGTATATTATCTACCTCTTCACTGTCGTCATACGCCATCTTGCATATTCTTGTTCCGGCAGATATAAGCTTTCTTAAAAGTGCCTTTTGTTTTATTATATTTGCATAATAGCTCACATTTCCTGTTGTTGATACAGATGATGCCAAATTTGCAAGATAAATACTTCCGCCTATACCGTCAAGCTTGTCGTACTTTGCAAGCAATTCTGCCACTGATACAAAATCTATGGGTTTGTTTTCGTTAAACAGTTCTATTGCTGCTGCGTATATTTCTCTTGCTGGAGCTAAAAAGAAGTCTGCAGGCGATACAATTTCCACTGCATCCGCCATACATTTTCCGTCGGACAGTATACAACCTGCCACTCCCTCTTCTGCCTCACGGCTGAAAGGAAGCTCTCTGTCTATTAAGAAATCATTGTTATCCAAAGGATTTCTCCTCCTTAGTATATTGATTACATTTCGGATACGTTTACTTTGAGTTTTCCAAGTACGCCTGCATGGATTTTTACATCCACAACCGTCATTCCAAGAACCTTTATACCGTCAGGCAGTACAAGTTTTTTCTTGTCAATCTTTATATGATGCTGCTTCAAAAGCTCTTCTGAAATATCCTTTGAAGTAATAGACCCGAAAAGCTTGCCGTTATCTCCGGCTTTAGCCTTTAGTGATACAACTATATCCTTCATTTTTTCTGAAAGGGCCTGAGCTTCTTCTATTTCTTTCTGGCGTCTGTATTCTGCGCTTGCCGCCTGACCTTCCATTACATTGATATTGGCATTATTAGCTTCTTTAGCAAGACCTCTGGGCAAAAGATAGTTTCTTCCGTAGCCGTCTGAAACTTCAACCATTTGACCTTTTTTGCCCTTGCCCTTTACGTCTTGAGTAAGTATTACTTTCATTTTTTTGTTCCTTCCGCTAAATAGATTATTTGTTCTTTTCCTCTGTAGTTGTAAGATAAGCTCCGATTGCCTCTATAAGCTCAAGCTTTACTTGTTCGAAATTCTTATCTTTTATCTGGGCACCGGCAACCGTACTGTGTCCGCCGCCACCAAGTCGTTCTGCTATCTCCTGCACGTTTACGTCACCCAAAGAACGTGCACTTAGATTTATCTCATCTTCACCCTGATATATGACAAATGATGCTTCTATATTATCAATATTCATCATATCATCTGCAGCTTGGGCAGCAATAACGCGTATATTAGGATATTGCTTTTTACACATAGAAATGCCTATTTTATCATAGACTCTCTCCATTGTTTCTACGATTGATGCTCTGGCATCATATTCTTCCTTATCCACAGTAAACATTTGCTTTACAGCCACAGTGTCCAAGCCGTGACGTCTCAGGTATGACGCAGCTTCAAAAGTTCTGACGCCTGTTTTCACAATAAAGTTCTTTGTATCCATCAAGATACCCATGTACAAGCTCTGTATTTCCAGATGATTAAGGCTGTCGCCTGCTCCCATATACTGCAAAAGCTCTGTAACCATTTCGCATGTAGATGATGCAAAAGGCTCATGATGTGTAAGTGATACAGGACTTATAAAGTCCGTAGAACGTCTGTGATGATCTATGAGCACAACCTTATCTGTTTTACTGAGCAGCTCGGTGCTTGGCAAAAGTGCCGGTCTATGCGTGTCCACTATAATCAAAAGTGTATTATTATCCGTAATCTCCAAAGCTTTTTCAACAGATATAAGCATTGATGCATACTCGATGTCTTCGTTGACACGGCTGTAAAGCTTTTCTACGGCTGCTGTATTTCCGCATATTATATATGGTTTTTTATCAAGAGAACGCACAGCTCTTTGCAAGCCCATAGCAGCGCCGAAGCTATCAAAATCTGGGTTGTTGTGACCCATAATCACAACCTTATCCACAGTTTTGATAAAGTTCTTTATAGCCACAGCACTGGCTCTTGCTTTTGCTTTTGTACTCTTGTCATATTCTTTTGTCTTGCTGGCATAAAATCTGTATTGAGTAGGTTCTTTCACAGCTACCATATCGCCGCCGCGTCCAATGGCAAGATCAAGTGCGGATCTTGCACCGCCTTCATTTTCAGG
>JAZUOB010000160.1:0-2433 GCA_045604425.1 Clostridia bacterium | reverse complement strand
AATATCATTCGTTGGTTGTCCGGTGAATTTGAAAATTTTTATCAAAAAAAGTTTAAAAAACACTTGACAACAGTGTAAAAGTATGATATTATGTCATAGTCATATTTTTGCTGGTGTAGCTCAATTGGTAGAGCAGCTGATTTGTAATCAGCAGGTCGCGGGTTCGAGTCCCATCACCAGCTCCAAAAAAGGTAAGAGATTCTCTTACCTTTATATATGGAAGAGTTCCCGAGTGGCCAAAGGGGACAGACTGTAAATCTGCTGCTTTCAGCTTCGGTGGTTCGAATCCACCCTCTTCCACCACATCGGAACAAGTTTTGCTTGTTCCGATTTTTTTGTGCAAAAAATCAGTCACTTGCTTCACTGTTCCTCCTTTTTCGTAAAAATGCACGCTTGCTCGCCTGTTCGTTTGTAAACGCACTCAATGCGGTTCGCTGTCGCTATCACATTTTTACGAGAGCGTGCCTTCGGCACAGTTGCATCTATAATGACCATGAAATCCGGAAAAAGCACTTACTAAAGTAAGTGCTTTTTCAACTAAATCCGTCTTGCGACGGATAAAAGACGGATTTAATACCATGTGAAAATTATCATCCAAACTTGTCTGTATTTTAACAACCAATTCATACAAAAAATACACACTCTCTGAGTGTGTATTTTTTGTATTAAAGTTTGTTTCTTTGGATTTTTCCGCTGACAGTTTTTGGCAAGCTATCTCTGAATTCTACTATTCTTGGATACTTATAAGGAGCAGTTCTTTCTTTTACATAGGACTGGATTTCCTTTTTAAGTTCTTCGCTTCCAACTGTGCCGTCAACAAGAACAATGCTGGCTTTTACTATTTGTCCTCTGACTTCGTCAGGAACCGGTGAAACACCACATTCTAATACATAAGGAAGTTCCATAATAACGCTTTCAATTTCAAATGGACCTATTCTGTATCCGGAAGACTTGATTACATCATCAACACGTCCCTCATACCAATAGAAGCCGTCTTCGTCTTTCCATGCCACATCTCCTGTGTGGTAGTATCCGTCGTGCCATACTTCATCAGTCTTTTCCTGGTCTTTATAGTATCCTGTAAATAAACCGCATGGTGCACCGTCTTTTACATTGATTACAATTTCGCCGGTTTCACTGGTTTTAACAGGGTTGCCGTCTGCGTCTACAAGCTGTACATCATAGATTGGTGCAGGTTTGCCCATAGACCCGATTTTGTGAGGACAACCAATGAGATTACCTATAATCATAGTACTTTCAGTTTGTCCAAAACCTTCCATAATCTGTAGTCCGGTAGCTTTTTCAAATTGTCTGTAAACTTCAGGGTTAAGCGCCTCTCCTGCTGTAGTCATGTGTGTTACAGATGAAAAATCGTACTTTGAAATATCTTGTTTGACCATCATTCTGAGCATGGTAGGAGGAGCGCAGAAAGTGGTTATCTTATATTTCGCAAACATAGGAAGGATAACCGCCGCATCAAATCTGTCAAAGTCGTATGTAAAGGTAGCAGCTTCACAGAGCCATTGACCATAAAGCTTGCCCCACATAGCCTTTGCCCAGCCGGTATCCGATATTGTATAGTGAAGTCCGTCGGGGTCTACACAGTGCCAATACTTTGCTGTATGGAAATGTCCTAGTGGATATTTGTAGTTATGTGCTGCAATCTTTGGATAACCTGATGTTCCTGATGTGAAATACATAAGCATGAGGTCATCTCCACCGGGAGAGTCTTCAGTGCGGTTATAATGTGTGCTGAATCTTTGATATTCCTCATCAAAGTTTCTCCAACCCTCTCTGTCTCCGCCCACAATCAATTTGTTTGCAAGAAGCGGACAGTTTTCTGCTGCAATATCGATTTGGTTTGTTGTATCACCGTCAGCAGTACATATAACAGTGCTTATTTCAGCAGCTTTAAATCTGTATTCAAAATCATGTTCTTGAAGCTGATTGACAGCAGGAATTGCAATAGCGCCTAGTTTGTTTAGTCCAAGCATTGCAAACCAGAACTGATAATGCCTTTTAAGAACAAGCATAACCTTGTCGCCTTTTTTGATACCCAAAGACGCAAAATAGTTTGCACATTGGCTGGAAGCTTTTCTCATATCTGTAAAAGTAAATCTTCTTTCTGTCATATCCTGAGATATATGCAGCATAGCCAATTTGTCCGGCTCGCGTTTTGAAAGCTCGTCCACTAAATCAAAAGCAAAGTTGAACTTTTCTGTGTTTTTAAATTTAATTGATACAGGAGTGCCTTTTTCATTTTCTTCTATATCAATGTATTTATGATATATTCTGTCTTTTGTGTCTCTGTGGATTGCACCGATTATCTTTTCAGGAATAATATCCGATGCCTTTCCTTGTGTATCATCATCAGATCTTAGAACTATAGCATAGAATATACAATCTTTTCCGTTTACAGCAATCATTCCGTGG
>JAZUOB010000159.1:0-3612 GCA_045604425.1 Clostridia bacterium | reverse complement strand
GAATATTAAGTAAGAATATACTAAGTAGGAGAAAGGTGTTAATGGATATGAAATCATTTCTTTTGAAGATTATAACAGTTGTATTTTTAATTATGTCAGTAGCATCAGGAGCAGTGTTTGCAGACTTTACTGATATGCCTGATGATCCCGCATTAAAAGCTACACTTGAAAAGGCTGTACAGAACGGACTTTTGACAGGATATGAGACAGGCGAAATTAGACCTTATGACAAAATCACAAGAGCACAAATGGCTGCTATTATTGTCAGAGCTTTAGGTGCAACTAAGACAGCTGATATTTCTAAATTTCCTGATATGAATCCTTCACAATGGCATTACGACGCTATGAGTAAGGCTGTTGCTATGGAGGCATTCCAGGGCGATGGAGTTAATTTGAATCCGGAAGCAAATATTACTTTCCAGGAAGCTTTTGCAGTACTAGCACGTATTTTTGATTTGCAGACAGATTATCAAGATGAAAAGCTTAGATATGAATTGGGTCAAATCAATGTCCGACCAGAAAATAACTATTATGCTATAGCAAAATGTGCAGATGGTGCAAACGTGGCAAGCTGGGCAATGCCTACAACTGAAGCTATATTAGAGGGTGGATATTGGACAGCGCCAAATAATATGATACGTCCAACAGAACATATCAATAGAAGTGAATTTGCAATTTTGATGAATAATCTTGTTACTACATATATCGATGAACCTGGTGAATATAAACAACTTCCAGAAGGAAATGTTGTAATTAGAACAGATAATGTTTTGATAGATGATTTTAAACATGATTGCGATATTTTTGTCGGTGACGGTGTATCTTCCGGAGTTGTTATCGGTACAAACGTAGACGTTGATAGATTGGTTATTAGAGGTGGAAACATCGGTGTTGGCGGTGTGTATGATTATATTCGCTTGATTGGTCATAATATTTTTGTGGATCTTTCATATGGTGTTGATGTTAATGTGCAATTGTATGTAAAATACACAACGGATTGTATTGTATCTTTGGGAATGAAGGAGCTTGGTTGATGAAACTGCATCGCATAGCTGATTTGTATGTTGGTATTGATTATAAATACGATATACTGAAAAAGCAGGCACCTCGTTATCAAACCAATGACAGACCTGAAATTGTGGATATTTTAGTAAGGGCTACGGATGGTTCCGTTGATGGTTTGAAAAAGAAAAATCCTCAGCTTACTTTGGATGAGTGTGAATATTTGATTACCGGTGCAAATTTTTATAATTGTCTTATTGATTTTGATGGATTGATGATACATGCATCAGCCGTTTTATATAAAGGAGACGCGTATTTGTTTTCTGCAGATAGCGGCACAGGTAAGTCCACTCACACACAGCTCTGGCTGAAAGCTTTTGGAGATGAAGCTCAAATTCTGAATGATGATAAACCGGCAGTCAGATTTATTGGAGATAAATTCTATGCTTATGGTACACCGTGGAGTGGAAAAACGGATTTCAGTGTCAACACAAGAGCAAATCTCAAAGGTATCTGCCTTATTCACAGAGCAAAAGAAAACTCTATCAAACGAGTAGAAGCAGGCGCAGTATTGCCTGATTTGTTAAAGCAGACTCTTCGTCCTATTGACGTAGATAAAATGGAAAAATACCTAAAAAATGTAGATAAGATGTTGGAAAAAATACCGGTATATTCCATGGGATGCAACATGGATGTTGAGGCTGCTCATGTGGCATATGAAGGTATGAGATAAAGGGAGAACATTTATGAAAATTAAAGACGGTTATATGCTTCGAAAGGTAGCAGGTAATTATATTATTGTACCTGTAGGCACTGAAGCTGTAGACTTTAACGGACTTATTACCACAAATGAGACAGGTGCTTTCCTCTGGCAAAAACTTAGTGAGGATATCTCAAACGAAGATTTATTGTCTGCACTTTTAGACGAATATGAAATTGATGAAGCCACAGCTCGAGATGATATCGATGCTTTTTTAAATAAATTGATTGAATCGGAGTTGCTTATATGATGAAAAATATTGTTTCTGTAGACCTTGAAACAATTTATCCTATCATAAAAGAGACTTTGGATGCCGGTAATAGCTTCACATTTTCCCCAAAAGGCACCAGCATGTTGCCTTTGATACGACAAGGTATTGATGTTGTCAAGATTTCTCCTGCCAGCAGGAAGCTAAGAAAATATGATGTGCCTCTTTATAGAAGAGACAATGGTCAATTTGTTTTACATAGAGTTGTTGCTGCGTATGGTGATTGTTATGTTATGTGCGGCGACAACCAGTGCAAATATGAAAAAGGAATAACTGATAGTCATATAATAGGTCTTATGACGGAGATTATACGTCCTGATAGCGTTGTCAGTGTTGATGATAAAAGGTATTTGAGATACTCTGAAAGGCGTGTAAAAATACAAAAGTTAAAAAGTATAATCGTAATGATTAAAAGATTTGTAAAAAGATTATTGAGATTTTTGCGATTGTATAAATAAACAACGAAAGGATTAACGGTATGCATAAAGATATAGAAAGTATTTTGTTGTCCGAATATCAGCTTGAAGATATAATTGAAAAACTTGCTGAAGAAATAAACAATGATTATTACGACAAAGAATTAGTATTGATTGTCATATTGAATGGAAGTATGGTATTTGCAGCTGACCTTATGCGAAAGCTCAACATGCCGATATACCTTGAATTTATGAAAGCATCAAGCTATGGGACAGATACAACTTCTTCAAAAGTAGTAAATGTTACAATGGATATCAAAACTGATATAAAAGACAAACATGTAATCATTTTAGAGGATATCGTAGATTCCGGAAATACACTTTCAAATCTGAAAGCAATGCTGTTAAAACGTGAACCTGCAAGCTTAAAGCTGTGTACACTGTTAGATAAGCCTGATAGAAGAGAAACAGATATTGAGGTTGATTATGTAGGGACAATTATTCCTGACGAGTTTGTTGTTGGGTATGGACTTGATTATGCACAGAACTACCGTCATCTTCCTTATGTAGGAATATTGTCCAGAAGTGTGTATGAAAAATAAAATAATCCATGCTGCATTTATGCAGCATGGATTATTTTATTGTATCGGCTATTTGATTTGTTCAAATTTTTGAAAAACTGCTGATTGTCGGCAATATTAGTGGTTTTTTATGAGCCTTTTTTCCAACATGTTGACTTTTTTTGCTTTTTATTATACAATATATATGATGAAATAAAATGCTCACTTATAAAATATAAGTGAGCAAATAAACTATTTAGTTTTATTTAATTCTTTGAGCATGTTTTCAATGAATATTCCGTATCCTTGCTTTGGGTTATTAACAAATACATGAGTTACAGCACCGATAAGCTTTCCGTTCTGAATAATTGGTGAGCCACTCATGCCTTGTACAATACCGCCGGTAATTTCGAGAAGATTTTTGTCTGTGACCTCAATAACCATGTTTTTGCCATCGGTGCTGTTTTTTGATATTTTCTTGATATCAATACTGTATCTTTTTACACCTTTTCCGTCTACATCAGACAATATAAATGCTTCACCTTTTGAAATTTCTTCTTTTTTGGCTGTTTCCATTGTATTATAATTTTCGGTGGGGTTTAAGCA
>JAZUOB010000158.1:0-1588 GCA_045604425.1 Clostridia bacterium | reverse complement strand
GATTCCTCCAAAACTTTCTTATTTATCTTTTTCCAAAAAGACACGATAAAGACTTTCAAGCTCTATCAGATATTCATCCCACTCGTTTGGATTTATGAATGGGTTTTCGTTAGGGCTTTCTTTCATTTTTTGCCTTTTTTCAAGCGTATGATTATGAGAAGGATGATTTCCAAGTACAATATCTACTTCAATTCCTTTGAGTTTTTCTATTGTTTTTATAAAATCATCACGCAAACACATATCTAAATTATACTTTTTTAAGAAGTCCTTATACAATGTCAAAAAACCCGTTCCACCAAAATAGCCTACCTTGTATGTTTTAAAATTATCAACAACATCAAAGAAAAATGATGCGGTACCGGGAGAATGACCGGGTGACAAAACACATTTTATAGTTGTATTTCCATGCTGTATAATATCACCGTCTTCAAATTCACAGTCAATTATAGGCAATTTAGCATAGGGGGTTGGACTCATGGACAGCAACCCTGCTTCAGGAGTTTTGCGCAGCATGTCGCAATCAGCCTTACTCATAAAGGTCTTGCAACCATAAAGCGCTCGAAATTCGTTGCATGCTCCAAAATGGTCAAAATGTCCGTGAGATAAAATAAGATATTTTATATCTTTAGGATTAAACCCTGCTTCCCAAATAGATTGTATCAGCAAATGAATAGTATGCTGATAACCTGCATCAAAAAGTATTAAACCTTCACCGGTGTCGATTAAGTGAGAGCAAACTCGCTTATCACCCACGTAATAAAGGTTGTTTAAAATACAAAAAGGTTCTATATAATCCCGGCTTGGACTTGTGTAATAATCTAAAAGGCTTGGCACAAGATTTTTTTCTATCTCAAAATATTTTTTATTATATATTCCTAAATCCATGTTGTTTTTCATATTTATCACCTACTCCTGCCACACGAGGGCAAAGCCTGCAAAAACCACGCTTCCTTTATGAAGAACCGTTTCATTTACATCAAATTTAGGATGATGCAACGGATAGCTCTCACATTCAGGTTTTGTATGGAGCATAAAATACATTGCTGGAATTTCATTTGCAAATCGTGCAAAATCTTCGCCTATCATTTCTCTTTTTTTAAGCTGAACACAACCTCGTTCGGGATAAATTTTGTCTACGACACCGCAAAAGCTATTGTATAAATTATTGTCAATTTCCGTTCCCATAAGGTCAATTGTTGTATTTATTTCCGCTTTAGCACCCATTTTATTTGCAGTATTATTGATAATTTCAAGCACTTTATCTCGCATTTTTTTATGAACGCCTGCACCAAATGCACGGATAGAGCCTGATATGGTACAAGTCTCCGGAATTACATTGTTTCTGACACCGCCGTTTATAACAGTTACAGCATTTACTGTTTCTTCCACCGCAGGAAGCTCCGCAATTCTTGCAACTGCAGCACTGGCAGTGTGAACAGGATTGACTGCTTTCCCAGAGTGACAAATATGTGTCTGGATGCCGTGAAATACCGCATCATAAGCATAAATATTAGCCGACACAGGTTTATTTATCACCAGAACATCGCCGGGTATATAGTCGTCATCAGGAGAAGTCGGATCGTAGCCA
>JAZUOB010000157.1:0-2341 GCA_045604425.1 Clostridia bacterium | reverse complement strand
ATTATTTATACAATAAATATATCCTACAATTTATATCATATACAAACTGTAGGATATTGTCAAACATACTTTTTCACAATTTCAGCCATTTTGTCAAGCTTTTTTCTATTTCCTTGACAAACTTCAGCTGTGTTCTTGCTCTCAAAAGGTTATTGGTATCATACAGCTTAATTGTGTTATAACATCTCTGCTGTATTCTTCTTATGCATTATAGCCGTTTGGATTGTTCTTCTGCCAGTTCCATGAGTCACGGCACATCTCTTCTATTCCCCTCTTTGCAGTCCAGCCAAGCTCGTCTTTTGCTTTTTGTGGGTCTGCATAACACTCGGCTATATCGCCTGGGCGTCTTTCGACAATCTTATATGCAATCTTCTTGCCGCTGGCTTTTTCAAAAGCAGCTACGATGTCAAGAACTGAATAGCCACGACCTGTACCAAGATTATAAATATGCACGCCCGGATTTCCTGTACAATTTTCAACAGTCTTTACATGACCAAGTGCTAAATCTACTACGTGGATATAGTCTCTTACTCCGGTGCCGTCCGGTGTATTATAGTCATTTCCGAATACGGACAGCTCCTTGAGTTTGCCTACTGCAACCTGTGTGATATACGGAAGCAGGTTGTTTGGAATACCTTTGGGGTCTTCGCCCATTGTTCCGCTTGGGTGCGCACCGATTGGGTTGAAGTACCGGAGAAGCGCCACAGAAAGCTTTGGATTTGCCTTTGCAGCATCTGTCAGAATATCCTCTATCATTAGCTTTGTAGCACCATATGGATTGGTAGCACATCTTTCAAAATCTTCTTTGATAGGAACTGTCTTTGGTGAGCCGTAAACTGTAGCAGATGATGAAAATACTATATTATTTACATCATACTTCTGCATAAGCATCAAAAGATGAAGTGTGCCTGTGATATTATTGTGGTAGTACTCTATAGGTATCTGTGTGGACTCTCCCACAGCCTTGAAGCCGGCAAAGTGTATAACTGTGTCAAACTGATTTTCTTTAAACACCTTTTCCATGCCTGCAAAGTCAAGCATATCAACCTTATAAAAAGGGAAATCCTTGCCTGAAATAGCACGAACTGCGTCAAGAGCCTTTTCGCATGAGTTTGAAAGATTATCCAAAACCACTATGTCATAGCCTTGACTCAAAAGCTCCACACATGTATGACTTCCTATATATCCGGCTCCGCCGGTTACTAAAATTTTCATAGATGTATCCTGTCCCTTCATTTATACTTGTGATATTATATGTTTTTTCAAAACAAACAATGCACAAAGTTTATTTGTCCTGGTCATGCTTTATCTTGAAGGATAAAGTCATGAGAAAATCAGACAAATGCATATTCTCAACTGCCATATTGGTGGTGTCTGAAAGCTCTGCATAAGAGAAATTCAAAACGCCTTTTACCCCTGCCTTTTCCAGACGTACTGCCAATTCCTGAACACATGATTTTGGTGCTGTAAGTATGGCAATATCAACTCTGTTGGAGGCGATATACTCTTCAAGATACGAAATATCATACACCGGCTTTTTGTTTATCTCTTTGCCGCAAACTAAAGGGTCCACGTCAAACAATGCTTCTATCTTGAAGCCACGTTTTTCTATGGCATCATGATTGGCTATGGCTCTGCCGAGATTTCCGGCACCTATAATAATTGTCATATTATAAGTATTGATACCTAAAATCTCGCCGATTTTTGAGTGAAGATTTTCTATGTTGTATCCATATCCCTGCTGACCAAAGCCGCCAAAATAATTGAAATCCTGTCTTATCTGAGAAGCTGTAACTCCCATTTTTTTGCTCAGTGCCGCTGATGAAATTCTTTTGATATCCAACTTCAGCAAATCGCTGAGGTACCTGTAGTATCTGGGTAGTCTTCTTATCACTACATCAGGTACCTGCTTTTGATTATTTATCATTAAAATCCTTCTTTCGAAAAAGACGTATTAGCCAAGTTTTTTGATTGTGTCCATTATATATTCTGCAAATTCCATGCCTGTGCAACCGGTGTCACGACCTGTGATTGTAAGCTTCTTTTCTTCGTACATACAAATATCAAGAGCTCTTTCAAGCTTGTCTGCCTGCTCCTGATAGCCTATGTGAGAAAGGAGCATTACACCTGCTCTGATGATAGAACACGGGTCTGCATACTTATCTCTGCCCTCAAGCACCATTCTGGGAGCGCTACCATGGATAGCTTCAAACATAGCATACTTTTTACCTATGTTTGCACTGCCTGCTGTTCCTACGCCGCCCTGGAATTCAGCTGCTTCGTCTGTGATAATATCGCCATAAAGGTTTGGAAGCACTACAACCAAGTCGGATCGTAGCCA
>JAZUOB010000156.1:0-10680 GCA_045604425.1 Clostridia bacterium | reverse complement strand
TAAAGATATCTGCACAGATTTTCTTAAAACCAAACGAGGCGGAAAATTTTCTATAACCGTACCTCAAAAAGGTGAAAAGCTGAAGCTTGTGGAGCTTGCAAAGAAAAATGCAAAAGATGATCTGGACAATTATAAAATTCGAAAAATAAGAGAAAATAAAAACAGAATACCTGAAATACTCAGGAAAACTCTGTCATTGGACAAAGAGCCACTTAGAATTGAAAGCTACGATATATCAAACATCTCAACAGATGAATGTGTGGGAGTAATGGTGGTGTTTGAAAACGGCAAAAAAGCACCCTCCAAGTATCGAAATTTCAGGATAAAAACTGTAGAGGGTCAGGACGACTACAAAGCCACGGAAGAGGTAATATACAGACGTATAAGGCGCGCTGTGGAAGAAGAGGACAAAATCAAAAACGGACTTCTCACAGAAAAAGAAGCCAAATTTCTTCCTCTGCCTGATGTGATATTTGCAGACGGGGGAAAAGGCCATGTGAGAGTGATAAAAAACACTTTACAGAGCATGGAAAAGGAAATAGCAGTATTCGGACTTGTAAAAGACAACAGGCACAGAACAAGAGGTGTTGTAAGCCTGGAGGGAGAAATAAGCATATCACCAAGTAGCGTATCCTTTAATTTTCTCACTTCTGTTCAGGACGAGGTGCACAGAGCTGCTGTTTCGTACCTTAGAAAGCTTCATTCAAAGAAAACATTTCATTCACTTCTGGATGATATCGAAGGCGTTGGCAGAGCCAGAAGAGAAGCGCTTCTTATGCACTTTGGCAACATTACCAAGATACAAAATGCTTCTCTTGAGGAGCTTTCAACTGTAGTAGACAAAAGAACCGCAAACAATGTATTCTCATATTTTCAGAAAGGAAATAAAGCTTGAGGTTTGTTTTATGTCTGGTGCTGCTTTTTATATCAGCGTGCACCCGTGAAACTGTCACTGAAGAAAAACCGAAGAAAGAAACTATAACAATAGCCCTTTGCCAAAACAAGGAGTTCAATCCCCATAACTCTTTGTCGCAGGGGCTTATGTTTGTATACGAGCCTTTATTTTATAAAGAAAAACCCATTCTTGCAAAAAAGGCAGAAGCTCAGGGAAAGAAAGCACAAATAATGCTGAAAGATGATGTCATCTGGCACGACGGTACACCTTTTACGGCAGATGATGCAGTGCATGCCATAAACCTTGTAGCATCAGGAAATTCTGTATACAAGGTGCCGTCTTTAAAAGGCGCTGTCAAAACAGGCAGGAACTCTCTTCAGGTAGAGTTTTTCCGAAACATACAAAATCCTGAAAAGCTTTTGACTTTTCCCATTGTCAAAAAGGACACGGACAAGCTTTTAGGCACCGGCAGGTTTTGCTTTGAAAGGCGGATGTCTCAGGACACCTTTTTATTTCGTTCATTTGAGGGATACAGACAAAAGCTTCCACCAAAACTTCTTAAGATTATTTGTGTCAGGGACAAAGCCTCTGAAACAAGTTTGTTTCAGGCGGGGATTTCGGACGTTGTGTGGCTTGATAATGACAGTTTTATCAGCTTTTGCAGGGACAAAAACACTTCCGTTACAAAAACACCTACAAATCATATGATAATGATAGGGATTAACTGTATAAGCCTTCCCAAAAGCGTAAGACGTGCTATATATAATCAGACAGACGGGGGTGAGCTTTGCAGGAATGCTTTTAAAAATACTGCAAAAAACATAAAAAAAACAGACCTTACAAATACACATTTTGCTCTTGAAGAGATGATAAAAGGCGGTTTTTCAAAAACTATCCCCGTGAAAGTGGCAGTGCAAAATGAATACAGGCATATATGCCTTGCAAAAGAGTTCAAAGAAAACCTTGGCAAGATAGGTATAGAATGTTTTTTAGACATAACAGACTCGCCTTTTGAGGAATTTCAAAAAGGTATATACGATATGGTCATCGGCACAAAAGAAATAAATGACGGTGTCAGTACTCTTGTCGGGGAAAATAATATTTTGCTGTATAAAAATGATTATCTTCTGCACTTAATAAAAAGTGATGAGCAAAGTGTACAAATAAATAATATATTAAGGGAGGACGTACCTTTTATTCCTATTGGTTATTTGTATGAAGCGGTTGCGGTCAAAAAAGATGCAGGAGGAAGTCATGAAGAAAACCTTTATAACTACAATGCCGGATAAAGCAGGAGTTTTTTATAAAGCAAGCAAAAGTATGCAAGAGCTTGGGGTAAACATTACAAGAGTCAGCTACAATAAAGCTGTGGACATGCATACTCTTTTTGTTGAGGTAAGCGGACACAAAGAAAAGCTGAGAGATGCCGAGAAAAGACTTTTTGAGCTTGGCTTTTTAAGAGAACAAAAGACCTCTTTAGAGTTTGTAGTTCTGGAATTTAAAAAGGGAGATATATCAGAAATTTTAAAGCTTACAAAAGAGTTTGGCTTTAATATTTCATACATCAGCTCAAGGGAAGATGTTTTGAAGCTTGGGTTTGTATCGGACAGAAAAAAATATACAGATTTTTTAGACAGAGCAAAAAAAATAAGCTCTGTCAAGACTCTTGAGCATGACAATACAAAGATAAATTATGACAATACCATTTTTTATGACTCCTTTGCAAAAAGCCTTGCAAATATGGCAGGGCTAGATAGGGCTTCCAGGGAGAAGCTTGCGGTGTATACAAATATGGCTATGCATCACCTGGACGACAGAGGAGAGCCTGCCTTTGTCACTTTCGACTGTATCAAAAAATTTGCAAGGCATATATCACTATATAAGGGCAAAAATTTTTCTCCGAGAATAACATGGCACACACTGACGGATAAAACAGACCTTATAGTCATAGAGCCGCCCTGCGGTAGTAATACCATGATACTGAAAAGCGGCGGAGAATATCTTTTTATCGATACAGGCTATGCCTGTTATACTCAAGAAATGGAAGCTTTGTTCAGGCGGCTTTTTCATGACTATGACAGCGCAAAAAGACAGCTTATTCTGACACATTCGGATATTGACCATGTAGGACTTGTGCACCTTTTTGACAAAATACACTTAAGCCAAAAATCCCATGAGAGCCTGAAAAACGAATGGGAGGGCAAAGAGGCAATAAGAGAGCAAAACAGCAGCCATAAGCCATACTACAAAATTTGCAAGCTCCTGACAGGGTATGTCCCTCCAAACCCTGATAAAATGCATGTTATAAGCCGGAAAACAAATAATGAGCTTTTTGAAAAAACAGGCACTTTTGATTTTCATGATATGCATTTTACTATATATGAGGGAGCAGGCGGTCACGTGCCCGGGGAGATAGTTCTTGCAGATGAGGACAAAAAGGTTTGTTTTACGGGGGATATTTTTATAAATCTTCATGATATGATTTCCACGCAGAAGATATATAACACCTATGCGCCTATACTTCTTTCGGGAGTGGATGTAGACAGCTCCCTTTCAGGAAAAGAAAGAGAATGTATAAAAAAAATGTTTGCTGATTTCAGGATTTTCGGCTCACACGGGCCTGTTGCAACATTTTCAACTAAAAACTTCGGTGCTTTTGGTTGATTTTTATGAACAAAAAGTAAATTTTAAAAAAATAGTGGTAATATAAGTAAGAATATGGTATAATGGTTTCATGCTATATAATGACGCAGATATTGCCAAAAGTGGCATCAATATTTATAGATTTTATGAGGAGAACGATTTATTATGAGTTTGTTCGACAAGATATTCGGATCCTACTCCGAAAGAGAGCTTAAAAAGGTTTATCCCATAGCGGACAAGGTTATGGAGCTTGAAGATGAGTATTCTGCTCTTTCAGATACAGAGTTGAAAGGCAAAACAGCCCAGTTTAAGAAAAGAATACAAGAGGGAGAGTCTTTGGATGATATACTTCCCGAGGCTTTTGCAACAGTGAGAGAGGCATCTTTCAGAGTTCTTGGAATGAAGCATTTTCGTGTTCAGGTTATAGGCGGTATTATTTTGCATCAGGGCAGAATAGCCGAAATGAAAACAGGTGAGGGTAAGACTTTGGTTTCTACCTTGCCTGCATATCTAAATGCATTGTCAGGAGCCGGTGTACATATTGTCACCGTCAATGACTATCTTGCAAAACGTGACAGTGAATGGATGGGCAAGGTATATAAGTACCTTGGACTTTCTGTAGGACTTATAGTGCACGGACTTACAAATGACGAAAGACGTGCAGCATATGCTGCGGACATCACTTATGGAACAAATAATGAGCTTGGATTTGACTATCTTCGTGACAACATGGTTGTTCACAAAGAAGAAATGGTGCAGCGGGGACACAACTATGCAGTAGTGGACGAGGTGGACTCAATCCTCATTGACGAAGCCAGAACTCCTCTTATTATATCAGGTATGGGCGCTGACGCAAATGAGCTTTATACCGTTGCCGACAGATTTGTAAAAAGGCTCAAAAGACTGGTTGTCACAGAGCACAACGACAAAGAGCTTGACGAAGATGTAGATGCAGATTATATCGTAGACGAAAAAGCAAGAACATCTACTCTCACAGCAAGAGGTGTGAGAAAGGCTGAGGCAGAGTTTGGAGTGGACAATCTTTCCGACCCTGAAAACATGAAGCTTCAGCACCATATCAATCAGGCGCTTCAGGCAAACGGCTGTATGCACAGAGATAAGCAGTATGTGGTAGTTGAAAATCAGGTGCAGATAGTAGACGAGTTTACAGGCCGTATCATGCCAGGCAGACGTTATTCCGACGGCTTGCATCAGGCAATAGAAGCAAAAGAGGGAGTAAAGGTAGAAAACGAGAGCAGAACTCTTGCGACAATTACTTTCCAGAACTATTTCAGGCTCTACAAAAAGCTTTCGGGTATGACAGGTACAGCCCTTACCGAAGAAGAGGAATTTCAGGAAATCTACAGACTTGACTGCGTGGAAGTTCCAACCAACAAGCCTGTTGCAAGACAGGATATGCAAGACAGCGTGTATAAAACAGAAGCAGGCAAGTACAAGGCTGTTATAAAGCAGATAAAAGAATGTAACCAAAAAGGTCAGCCTGTACTTGTAGGTACAGTAAATGTAGAAAAATCAGAGCAGCTTTCAAAGCTTCTTAAAAGAGAGGGTATCCCCCACGAAGTATTGAATGCCAAGTTCCATGCAAAAGAAGCAGAGATAGTAGCTCAGGCAGGTAAGAAGGGTGCTGTTACCATTGCTACCAATATGGCAGGCCGTGGTACTGATATTATGCTTGGCGGTAATGCAGAGTATATGGCAAAGCATCAGCTTATGAAAGAGGGAATGACTGATGAGCTTATCAGCGAGGCTACAGGCTTTGGTGATACAGACAATCAGGAAATTCTTGACGCCAGAGAAAAGTACCGGACATACTTCAATAAATTCAAAGAGCAGATAGCTCCTGAACAGGAAGAGGTTAAACAAGCAGGCGGACTGTTCATCATAGGTACAGAGCGCCACGAGTCCAGACGAATTGACAATCAGCTCAGAGGTCGTGCCGGACGTCAGGGTGACCCAGGCTCTTCAAGATTTTTCCTTAGCCTTGATGATGACTTGATGCGTATTTTCGGCTCTGAAAGAGTAAAGGCAATGGTAGACAGAATGGGTCTTGCGGAGGATGAGCCTATAGAAGCGAAGATGCTTTCAGGTGCTATAGAAAACGCACAGAAAAATCTTGAAAGCAGAAACTTTGACTCCAGAAAACACGTGCTCCAGTATGACCAGGTTATGAATACTCAGCGCCAGATTATATACAAGCAAAGACAAATGGTTCTTGACGACGAGGATATTCATTCAATGATTATGGATATGCTGTCATCTGTGATAGATACAGCCATGGACGATTATATCGGCATTACAGAAGTGCCGGAGCAGTGGAACTTAAGAGCACTCACAGAGTTTGCAAATACAGTTCTTGGTGCCGGCGGCAAGTTCAAGGTAGAGGACAAAGAGCTTGACACAATCACAAAAGAGGATATCAGAGAAAGACTTACAAGTATTGCTGATGAAGTAATGAAAAATCAGCAGGAGATATTCGGGGAGAATATGTCCGAGCTTGAAAGAATGATAATGCTTAGAGTCGTAGACAACTTGTGGATGGACCACTTGGATGAAATGGAGCATGTCAAGAGAGAAATCGGACTTCGTGCCTTTGGCCAGCACGACCCTATTGTAGAGTACAGAAATGTAGGCAGCGAGCTTTATGAGGGTATGATAGAGTCTATCAAGCGTGATACAGTAAGATATATCCTTTCGGCTGTTCCAAAAATCAGAATACAGAGAGAGCAGGTTGCAAAGCCTCTTGATACAGGCGGCGACGGCAGCTTGAAAAAACAGCCGATGAGAGCCAAAAAGGACGTGGGCAGAAACGACCCATGCCCATGCGGAAGCGGCAAAAAGTACAAACACTGCTGCGGCAGATAAATAATACAACATCATTTGATAAGGAAGTGATACAATGTTAGAGTACGATGAGTACAAAGTACAACTCAACAATCTTTCCCAAAACATTACAGAACTGAGGGATTCACTTTGACATCTCAGGCGCTTTAGTTGAGATAGAAAAGCTTGAGGAGCAAAGTGCACAGCCGGATTTCTGGGATGATATGGAAAACAGCCAGAAAGTTCTGCAAAAAACAAAGCAGCTCAAGGACAAGGTACAAAGATATCAGGATCTTGCAGATTCAAGAGAGGATACACTTCTTCTCATTGAAATGGCAAACGAAGAAAATGACGAGTCAATGCTGGGTGAGATAAAAGAGGCGGTAGAGAATATCCTCAAGACTTTGGACGAGATGACTCTTGAAACCCTTTTGTCAGGAAACTATGACCGTTGTAATGCCATTATGGATTTCCATGCCGGTGCCGGCGGAACAGAGGCTCAGGACTGGTGCGAAATGCTTATGCGTATGTATCAGATGTGGGCGCAGAAAAACGGATATACTTTTGAAATTATTGATTCGCTACCCGGTGACGATGCAGGTATGAAGAGTGCTACTGTTATGATTTCAGGCATGAACTCATACGGATATCTCAAATCAGAAAAGGGAGTACACCGCCTTGTGCGTATTTCTCCTTTTGATGCATCAGGAAGACGTCATACATCTTTTGCATCTATCGAGGTAATGCCTGAAATAGATGACGAGATAGAGATAAATATCAAGCCTGATGATTTGAGAGTAGACACTTATCATGCCAGTGGTGCAGGCGGTCAGCACGTAAATAAGACTGCGTCAGCAGTTCGTATCACACACCTTCCTACAGGGGTGGTGGTTGCGTGCCAGACACAGCGTTCACAGCACCAGAACAGAGATTATGCTATGAAAATGCTCAAAGCAAAGCTTGTAGAGATAGCAGAGCAGCAGCAAAAAGAAAAAATCGAAGATATCAAGGGTGTTCAAAAAGAAATAGCATGGGGAAGCCAGATAAGGTCCTATGTATTCCACCCCTACAACCTTGTAAAAGACCATAGAACAGGCTTTGAAATGGGTAATATCGGCGCTGTTATGGACGGAGATATCAGTGGTTTTATCAATGCTTACTTAAAAGGAGCTAGCCTTGGCACACTGGAAACTAAATAAACTATGCAAAGTCCGCACAAATGCGGATTTTGCTTTTGAAGGAGATAAGAAAGATGTCAGTATTTAAAAAATGTGATATTCTTGTACCGAATAATACAGACCTTACAAAATGGAGCGTAGTTGCCTGCGACCAGTATACATCTCAGGCAGATTATTGGGAAAGTCTTGCCAAGGAAGTTGGAGATTCACCCTCTGCCCTTAATATTATATATCCTGAGATATATCTTTCCAAAGCAGACAAACCTGCCAGAATAAAGAAAATTCATGATACTATGAACGAGTATCTGGACAAAGACTTGTTTATGGAGATAAAGGACAGCCTTATACTTGTGAAGAGAACTCAAAGAGATGGTAGAGCACGTGTAGGACTTGTAGGCTGTGTGGACCTTGAAGAGTATGACTTCACAAAAGGAAGCACATCAAAAATAAGGGCCACAGAGGGCACAGTCATAGAAAGAATTCCGCCAAGAGTAGAGATACGTCTTGACGCTCCTTTGGAGATGCCGCATATCATTATGCTGATAGACGACCCTGAATGTACAGTTATAGAGCCTATGAAGGAGCATATATGTGATTTTGAAAAGGTATATGATTTTGACCTTTCTATGAATTCCGGACATCTTACAGGCTACATACCCACAAAAGATTTTGCCGACAAGGCAGTGAGTGCCATAGACGCACTGGGTGAAAAGGAATTGTTCAAAAATAAGTATCACACAGATAAAGCACCTTTGCAGTTTGCAGTTGGTGACGGAAATCATTCTCTTGCCACAGCAAAAACTTGTTGGGAAACTATCAAACAAGGCTTGTCAGAAGATGAGATTGAAAACCACCCTGCACGTTTTGCATTGGTAGAGGTTATGAATGTTCATGACGAAGCACTGGAGTTTGAGCCAATTCACAGAGTGGTGTTTGACACAGACCCTGAAGCTATGATAGACAGCCTTTTGAAATATTATCCCTCCGCTTCTTTTGAAGATAACGGCGGACAGAAAATCACTTACTCCTATGGCGGACAAATGGGAGATATCTATGTGCAGGATGCACCCTCCAAGCTTGCTGTAGGTACATTGCAGCTATTCCTTGATGAGTACACAAAGGAGTACGGCGGTGAGATAGACTATATTCATGGTGCTGACGTGACAAAACAGTTGTCAGAAAAGCCTATGTCAATAGGATTTATACTTCCGTCAATGGAAAAAAGTGAGCTTTTTGAAACTGTTATCCATGACGGCGCTCTGCCCAGAAAGACTTTCTCTATGGGCGAAGCACATGATAAGAAGTTTTATATGGAGCTTAAGAAAATAAAATAATCATGAAAGAAACCTTGTACAAAAAAACAATCGGGCCATGCCCGATTGTTTTTTAATATCCGGTGAGGTGGAAACAGAAAATTACTCCAACAACCAATCAATCACATTTATTTGTTTTATACCTTCATAATTTGCTCCGTTGCCGATATCATCAAGCGTTAATAGAGTTTTTGGATAATTATCTTTAATTTCATAAAGGGGAGCTAATTCTCTCTCTAAAGTTTTTTCGTCAAGTACGCTTGCCAAAACCTGATAATATTCAACTTCATTCATATTAGTAGTAACAAAGTCCACTTCTTTTTCAGCCAGTTTTCCGATATTAACTCTGGTATTTCTTCTTAGAAGCTCAAGATAGACTACATTTTCAAGCAGATGTCCCAAGTCTTTTGCTGATTGACTTATGATATGATTTCTGATGCCACTGTCTACAAAGTAATACTTACCAAGAGTTTTTAAGAATTGTCTGCCCTTTATGTCGTATCTTTGTGCATTATAAAGGATATAGCTGTCTGTCAATGCTCTTAAATATGTTTCAACTGTATTAGGAGAAATTTTTCTGCCGCTTGATATAAGTGTGTCGCTTATTTTTTTTGTGGATATAGGACTTCCTATGCTGGAAGCAACAGTTTTTAGAATGTTTTCCAGCACAGAAATATCATTGATTTTTTCTCTTGTTGCAACATCTTTTATAAGAATAGTATTATAGATACCCTCGATATATTGATTTATGACTTTTTCATCATTTTCAAGATATGCAACATAGGGGAAAGAACCATATTTCAGAAAATCAGAAAAAATTACTTTTTTGCTTTTACCGCTTTCTTTTGTTGCTTCGTAGTACTCTTTAAAAGAAAAGGGCAGCATATCAATTTGAATGTATCTTCCTGAAAGTAATGTTGCAAGCTCTCCTGAAAGCAAATAAGCATTTGAACCCGTAATATAAACATCGCAATTTTTCTTTACGAAAAGACTGTCAATCGCTTTTTCAAATTCATTACATTTTTGAACTTCGTCAATGAAAATGTAATTATTCTTGTCAGGAACCAACTTTGAGGTTATATAATTATATAATGCTTTATAATCAAGCAAATCAGCATTTTCAAGTTCTTCAAGATTTATCGATATAATCTGATTATCCATCACACCTGTTTGTTTCAAATAATCAATATATAATTCAAACAAAGTGGATTTGCCGCATCTTCTCACACCGGTAATTACTTTTATAACTTGTTTATCTCTTAGTGCTTTTAAATTATTTAAATATTCCCTTCTCTGAATCATTTTATGCACCTCGTTTCTTTGAGTCTATATTAACACAAAAAAATCGAACCGTCAATAGTTTTTTTCAAATAAGAAAAAACACATTTAAACTACAAAGTTTTTTCTCTATTAAGAATTATATCATTTTCGTTATCTCTTTTTTTAGTCTGCCGATTATTCTCTTTTCTAGTCTTGATATATAGGATTGGGATATCCCCAGCATATCAGCAACCTCTTTTTGAGTTTTTTCATTGTTTTCCGGGTTTCCAAGACCAAATCTTAGCTGCATTATTTTCTTTTCTCTGCCGGGAAGCTTATCAAGTGCCGAAAAGAGCAAGTTTTTCTCTACCTGCTGTTCTATATTCCGATACACGCTGTCATCATCTGTGCCCAGAATGTCCGATAAAAGCAGTTCATTACCATCCCAATCCACATTCAAAGGCTCGTCAATAGAAACCTCAGCTTTTGCACCGGAGTTCTTTCTCAAAAACATCAGAATTTCGTTTTCAATACACCTTGACAAGTATGT
>JAZUOB010000155.1:0-8129 GCA_045604425.1 Clostridia bacterium | reverse complement strand
TTTTTTTACATCCCCTTTTTCTTAGACTATCAAAGCTCCGCTTTGTATATCCTTGAGTGTTGTAAGCACTGTCAAATCCTCACCCCACTCGGCAGATAAAATCATACCGCAAGATTCAAGTCCCATGATTTTTCTTGGCTTGAGATTTGCTATAAATACCACATTTTTGCCGACAAGTTCTTCTGGCTTATGGAATTTTGATATACCTGAAAGAATCTGTCTTTTTTCAGAGCCTACCTCTAAAGTAAATCTTAAAAGCTTGGACGATTTAGGCACCGGCTCACATTCCAAAACCTTGCCTACACGAATATCCAGTTTTTCAAATTCTTCAAACTCAATATAATCTTTATATGGTGCAATCTCAATTTTTTCCTGACCCTCGGCATATTCTTCTTCAATTTCCTTAAGCTTTTGATCCTGATCTATTCTCTGGAAAAGAATTTGTGCATCTCCTACCTTTGTGCCTGTTTTATAGCCGCCAAAAGTCTGGATACTGTCAAAAGAAATATTTGTGTCATTTATCTGGCGGGAAATAGCATCAGCTGTAGCAGGCATGAAAGATGAAAGCATAGAAGCAATTATTCTTATGGTCTCTAAAAGATTATAGAGCACCGTAGAAAGTCTTGGCATATCTTCAGGAGATTTAGCAAGAATCCACGGAGTAGTTTCATCAATATACTTATTGGCACGGCTTGCAAGCTTCCATATTTCATCGATACTGTCAGCTACGTGCAAAGTTTTCATCTTGTCTAAAATTCCATTTATACAAGCAGCAGCAGTAGCTTTCAGGTCATCATCAAACTCACCGTGGGCATCACACACCGGCACACTGCCGTCAAAGTATTTATTAACCATTGATACAGTTCTTGTCACAAGATTTCCAAGCGTGTTTGCAAGTTCCGAATTATATCTTTGGATAAACACGTCATAAGTAATAGTTCCGTCCTGAGCAAAAGGCATTTCATGCAGTGAATAGTATCTCACCGCATCTACTCCGAAATGACGAACAAGGTCTTCTGCATATATAACATTACCTCTTGATTTGGACATTTTCTCCTCACCAACAAGCATCCATGGGTGTCCAAACACTTGCTTCGGCAAAGGCTCTCCCAATGCCATAAGCATTATCGGCCAGTAGATTGTATGAAATCTGAGAATATCCTTGCCGATAATATGCACATCACATGGCCAGTACTTTTTATAAAGGTCTCCCTTTTGGTCAGGAGTGTAGCCCAGTGCTGTGATATAATTCGAAAGTGCGTCTATCCACACATATATAACATGACCCGGGTCAAACTCTACCGGCACGCCCCATGTAAAGCTGCTTCTGGACACACAAAGGTCCTGAAGTCCTACTTTCAGGAAGTTGTTAAGCATTTCTTTTTTGCGTGATTCAGGTTGGATAAATTCAGGATTGTCCTCTATATATTTTATAAGTCTGTCCTGATACTTGCTCATTTTGAAGAAATAAGCCTCTTCTTTTGTCTTTTTTACTTCTCTGCCGCAATCAGGGCACTTGCCGTCTACAAGCTGACTCTCTGTCCAGAAAGACTCACAGGGTGTACAATAAAGACCTTCGTATTCTCCTTTATAGATATCACCTTGGTCATAAAGCTTTTTGAATATCTTCTTTACTGCGTCCTCGTGATAATCATCAGTTGTACGAATAAATTTGTCATAGCTTATTTGGAGCATGTCCGCAATATCCTTTATCTGTCCTGCAATCGTGTCAACATGCTCTTTTGGAGTAATGCCTGATTGTTCAGCAATCTCCTGAATCTTCTGTCCGTGTTCATCTGTACCGGTCAGGAAGAATACATCTTTTCCTATATATCTGTTAAATCTTGCTATTGCATCTGCAAGTATAATCTCATAGGTGTTTCCTATATGAGGTTTTCTTGAAGTATATGCAATAGCTGTTGTAATATAAAACTTATCCACCTTATTCACTCTCCCAAAATTCTATACATTTCTGTTTACAATTATTTGCCGCTTTTTTGATTTTACCTATCAACGACATAACAAGCCCCAAAGGCAATTCAAACACTCCGGCTCTTGAAAGGCTTATGAAAAGCATCATCACTATAGGTCCTAAAATCATGCCGCCTATACTGAATATCTTGAAGCCAAGATACATGGACATCAGTGTAAAAATCGGACTGACGCCTATATTATGACTGACAATTTTCGGCTCTATAAACTGCCTTGTCACCACTATTACCACATAAATTATAATGGCGCCGATACCCATTTTTATATCACCTGTCACAAAGCTTATAACAGACCATGGCCAAAGCACTGCGCCGCTTCCAAAAAACGGAAGGGCATCCAAAAGAGCCGTCGCCATAGCGATAATGAGGGCATACTGTACATCCAGAATTCCAAAACCAAGAAACAGTATACAAAACGCTATACACATTATTGTGGCTTGCGCTTTTATATATGCGCCCAGGTATTTTTTGATTTCTTTTCCTACATTCGCAATTTTGTCTGTGTTCTTTATTCTGAATATCTTTCTCACATAGGTCCGGACATTCTCAAAATCACATATGATAAAGAATGATGACAAAAGAAATACCACTACTGATACAAACACCTTAGGCAGCGATTTGGCTAAAGACCCTGCGGATGATACTATAGGCACAGATTTTGTGTCAATAAAGTTTGCCGCGCTTTCTGAAAATCTTTCAGCTATCAGCGAAAGTGAGTTTTGTATGTTTTGGGGCAAAATCTCATATATTCCCCACAGTCTGCTCTTTACAACGGCTGCCTCTATAGAAATACTTTCATATATTTCAGGTATATGATTATATACATTCCTTATTTCTTCAATTATCTTGTATATAACCCAGCCCAGTATACTGCCTGCCACACCGATAAGCAAAACTATAACTATCAGTGCAATAACTTTTCTGGATAGCTTGAGCCGTTTTTCAAGATACCGAACCAGAGGTTCTACCAACAAAGCAAAAACATAACCAAGTACAAATGGCATAAACAGCCTCAGGAAATACTTAGCCGCCTTGTAGATACCCGGCACTGCAAATATCAGTGCAACCAACAAAACTATTGCCAGAACAACAGTAATTATCCATTTTAAAGTTTTATGTTTTAACTTCATCAAATCACACCTTTTGATTTAAAAATCTGTCCATCAAGGTATATCCGTCCTCTATTTTCAATCCAGTCTTCTTTGCATTGGCTTCGGTGTATGAAAGACCGCTTGCCTCTGTTTCGTCTGAAGAATAGATTATGAATGGTACAGGGTCGCTGACATGAGTTTTAAGGCTTATGGGTGTTGGATGATCAGGAAGTATGAGCATCTTGTATGCTATACCCTTTTCTTCAAGCTTTTGCTTCAAAAAGCCTATAACTTTACTGTCAATAAGCTCTACAGACAGTTTTTTGTTGGCAGCATCACCCTGATGCCCGCACTCGTCCGGTGCTTCCATATGTATGTATACAAAATCTTGTCCGTCTTTTTCCAATGCGTCAAGCGCCGCCTGAGCCTTTCCACTGAAATTTGTATGGTATGTGCCTGTAGCTCCTTCTACATCTATAGATTTCATGTTTGCACAGATAGCAATACCTTTTATAAGGTCAACTGCAGATATTACACTGCCCTTAAGACCATATTTCTTTTCAAAATCTTCAAGTATGGGTTTTTTGCCCTCGCCCCAGAGCCATATGGATGTGGCAGGGTTTTTGCCCTGTTTTATTCTTTGATGGTTGACCGGATGATTTTTAAGAATTTCCTCCGACTTCTTCATTAAAGCTAAAAGCTCGTCCGCATGATCGCCTTTTGGAAGATACTCTTTAATTTTCTTGTCTGATATATCATGAGGTGGAGTCAGCTCTACATTGTCGGAGCCTTTATCCCATACAAGCAGATGACGATAGCTGACACCTCTGTAAAACTTGATTATGTCATCATTAAGATTAGCTGCTATATCTTTTATAAGAAGCTCTGCTTCTTCTGTTGTGATTTCGCCGGCAGAGTAGTCGAGCATTGTTTTGTCTTCATACTCCGCCTCGTCAGAAAGAGTCACAAGATTGGCACGAAAGGTCACATCTGTGTCCTTTAGCTGCACACCAATACTGGCAGCTTCAAGTGGTGATCTTCCTGTATAACACTTTGAAGTGTCATACCCCATAACAGAAAGATTTGCAACATCGCTTCCCGGCTTCATCGAATCCTGAACAGTTTTCACCATACCAAGCTGACCATGGGCACACATATAATCCATATTAGGCTTGTCTGCAACGTCTAAAATGGTCTTCCCGCCAAACTCTGCCACTTCATAATCTGCCATGCCGTCACCAAGGATTACAATATATTTCATCCGAATTACATCTCCATTCATCTGTATGTTATTTTGTTCTGAATACAATCGCCATAGCACCACTACCGGTATTTGTACCAATCAACGGACCAAACTCAGACACATATATATCATCAGACTCAAAGTCTTCTTTTATAAGTTCTATAAGTTCCTTTCCTGCATCAATATCCGAGTGTGCAACAATAAACTTTCCGGCTTTTTCATCAAATTCTTCATGCTCGGCAGCCAAGTCGCAAAGCTTCTTTGCAAGTTTTTTCTTGCCTCGAAGTTTTGTCTCCATCTCGATGAGTCCATCCTTTACTGTGAGCACCGGCTTGATGTCAAGCAGGCTTCCAAGCATAGCGGTAGATTTTCTCATTCTTCCGCCTTTTTCAAGGTAAGTAAGGTCATTTACCAAAAGAAGCGGATGCCACTTGGAAATATCTTCCTCACAGAATTTTATTATCTCATCAGCTGATTTTCCCTCTTTTGCAAGGCGTGCAGCTTCTATTGCTGTTGTGCCTATTATAACTGAGAAAGATTTTGTGTCAAAGATTATAATATCAGCATCACTATTTCCGTTTTCTAAAATGTCCTCTCTCACAAGATGTGCACTGTGGTTTTGACCGCTTGCACATGATGACAAAGTCAGATATATAACAGTATCATGCTCCTGACTTTCTTTAAGGAGTATATCATACATATCAGCATAAGGTGTCTGACTGGTCTTGGGAAGTTTTTCTGAATTTTTCAGCATATCATAAAATTTGTCATTTGACAAATCTTCACCTATCACATATGACTTCTCACCAAACACACTAAGAAGAGGCACAAGTCCTATATCGTACTGCTGTCTTTGCTCTTTTGTAAGGTCGGCAGATGAGTCCACCATTATTTTGATATCAGCCATTTTGTTGTCCTCCATTCCATTTATATCGGGTAAGCTCTCCCCGGTTTTTAAGTCCTTCAAAACCCGTTTGCCTCAAGGCTTCGTACACAACTATCGCTACCGCATTTGATAAATTCAGGCTTCTTGCCTCGTCAATCATGGGTATTCTTATGCAATAAGGCTCATTTTTATACAAAAGTGACTCCGGCAGGCCTTTTGTCTCCTTGCCGAAAAATATATAGTCACCGTCGTGATACTCTGCGTCCGAGTATGTATTCACAGCCTTAGTTGAGGCATAGTGACATCTGGCATCAGGATTTTTGTCAAAAAAATCATCCAGGCTCTCATAATATTTCACACCTAAAAGATGCCAATAATCAAGACCTGCTCTTTTTAGCTTTTTGTCATCAATTTCAAAGCCCATGGGCTTTATGATATGAAGCCCTGCCCCTGTTGCTGCGCAGGTTCTGGCAATATTGCCTGTGTTCTGGGGTATCTCAGGTTCAACAAGTACTATATTGAACATTCTTATTTTCCTTCCGTCTATTCTAGTTAAGCAAATACGAATACTTTTTATAAAGTGTCAGACTTCTTGAAATCTCATCAGAGGAAAGCACGCTTTTTACATACTTCTTTACACCGTTGCGATTTGAGTGAAGATTACCTGTGACATATCCTATATCAAGCTTGCCGTAAATAGACATTGCAAACGCAAACTCATCAGCAGTCATGGCCGCCTTTACTCTATCAATCAAAGATGCAGGCTTCGCAGTAGGTGCAGTGCTTGGCTTGGTTGAAGCTGAGCTTGACGTTTCTTTTTGCATTGCATCCTGATACTCCATATACTCCTGCATTTGCACAGGTGTAAGTTCTCCTTGCTGAAGCATTTCTTCTGCAATGCTGTCAACTTCTCTTTGAAGCTTAGGGTCATTTAGCACAACCGCTGCTTTTTCTAAAGTCTTCTCTATTTTGTCTTTTGCATACAGCTGATAAAATGCCCAAAGTCCCAGGGCAAGCACCACTATAACAGATACTAATACTGTCAATACTTTTTGCCATTTCTTCAAGGCGCACACCCCCTAATCAGCTTTTGCAAGCTTCTCACTCTGGTCCGCTGTAATAAGTGCATCTATTACCTCATCAAGATTTCCGTCCAAAAACTGATCCAACTTATAAATAGTCAGATTTATTCTATGGTCGGTAATTCTGCCCTGAGGGAAATTATAGGTGCGGATTCTCTCGCTTCTGTCACCGGAGCCTACCTGAGATTTTCGCTCGTCGGCAATCTCTTTATGACGTTCTGCTTCCATAACTTCATAAATTCTTGAACGCAGAATTTTCATAGCTTTATCTTTGTTTTTGTGCTGCGACTTTTCGTCCTGACATGAAACCACTATTCCTGTGGGAAGGTGCGTTATTCTCACGGCAGAGTCAGTGGTATTGACGCACTGCCCGCCCGGACCACCTGCACGAAAAACATCTATTCTAAGGTCATTCTGATTGATTTCTACTTCTACCTCTTCCACTTCAGGAAGCACCGCCACCGTCACTGCAGAAGTGTGAATTCTGCCGCCTGATTCTGTGGCAGGAACTCTCTGGACTCTGTGGACTCCACTTTCAAATTTGAGCCTTGAATACGCTCCCGCACCCTCTACACTGAAGCATACTTCCTTATAGCCTCCTATATCTGTGGGGTTGGAGCTTAGAAGCTCAATTTTCCATCTTCGAGCTTCTGCGTACATTGAATACATACGCATAAGATCTGCAGCAAAAAGTGCGGCTTCATCTCCGCCTGTACCGCCACGAATTTCCACGATTACATTCTTTTCATCGTTAGGGTCTTTGGGAAGCAAAAGAATTTTAAGCTCGTCGCATATGGTTTCAAGCGCTTTCTCTGTATCTGCAAGCTCTTCTCTTATCATATCCTCAAGCTCTTTTTCTACACCGTCTGAAAGCATCTCTTTATCATCGGCAATAGTCTTTTTTGCTTCTTTATATTCTTTGTATTTATCTATTATAGGTGACAGATCTGAATGGTCTTTACACATCTTGCGCCAAGTGGCCTGATCCGCAATTATTTCAGGGTCGCTGATATTTTTTGCAAGTGTATTAAATCTTTCCTCCAGCGCCTCCAGTTTATCAAACATAATTATCTCCCTTTATATACAAAAATAGGTATTGTAATTTTATCAAAAAAACCCTTTCATGTCAACAGATTTGACCAAAAAAGGCAGCTGTTTTGAAAATCAAAACAGCTCAGCGTGTCGATAAACTATCGACACGCTGGCAGAGTGCGAAAAAGGAAGTTATATTTTATCAACTTGAATTCGTCGGCGTGCGTGGGTACGGTAGAGTTCAAGTTGGCAAAAAGCAAGCACCCGCAAGAAAAACTCGATGTTTTTCTTGCGGGTTTGTTTTTTTACACATAAAATCAAAATTATTCTTCTTGTTAAGCTTGCGGTAGAACGACTTTTTCGACGGTCTGAGCTGTTTTGAAAATCAAAACAGCTCTTATATTTATCCTGCCAAATGGAATATGTCACAATAATCCCCAAGATATGTATATGTCCCAAAATCGTATCCGCAGTAGAACCATCCGCCCTGGCCGTTGGTCTTGGTTATATAGATATAGTCATTGCCGTCATCATATAGTATTTTTATATAGTCGCCTTTGTAAAGATTAAGACCTCTACCTGTGATTGTTTTCTTTACATATGTATAGCCTTTTCCATTATTGTCAAGATACGGATTTTCAAGCACGGTATATACATCAGGAACTCTCTCAACAATAGTTCCATCCCAATTCTGAAAATATGTGCAATATACATCCCACATACCATTAGAACGAGTCTGCTCACACACAGTAAAGCTTCCGTCGTCGTGTACGTCCAGAGTAAACTGGTCTGCATATCCAAGGC
>JAZUOB010000154.1:0-2068 GCA_045604425.1 Clostridia bacterium | reverse complement strand
TATGACACATTTGCCACGCATCCATATTATGCAGACGGCTGGTCAAGAAATAAAATATATCCAAAACTTGGCTTTAATGACTTCACCTTTGAAGACACATATCCCAAAATGAATATCCTCAGAAACTATATAAGTGATGCTGAAATGTACAGTGTCATTATGGATAAGTTCAACAATAAGCCTAAAGACGCCCCATTGTTCTTGTTTGGCATAACAATGCAGAATCATGGAGGATACACATATAAATCAGAAGAATATATCCAGTCGATAACACTTGACGGATATAGCAGGGAGTATCCCTTGGCGGAGCAGTATTTTTCACTTATCAACGAATCTGATAAGGCTATGGAGTATCTTATTACCTATTTGAAGAACTATGATGAAGACACTATAGTAGTTTTCTTTGGTGACCATTTCCCAAAAGTCGAGACAGAGTTTTATGAAGAACTAAACGGTGGAAGCTACGATGCTTTATCACAGCAAATGCTTCAGTATACCGTACCGTTTTATATCTGGGCAAACTATGATATAAAAGAACAGGAAATACCTCTTACAAGCCTTAATTATCTGTCTCTTTATTTACTCAAAGCTGCAGAAATGGACCTTCCCCCTTATTATAGCTTTTTGTCTGATGTAGAAAAGACAATTCCTGCTATGAATGCTCAGGGGTACTATTCAAAAACTTTGAATGAATTTGTGCCTTATGATAAAGCTCCGGTGGAAGAAAAGACAGTGCTTAATAATTATGCTATTATGCAGTACAATAATATGTTTGATTTTGATAACAGAAGTTTCATGTTCTTTCAGCAGTATATCAAATAATGGGTGATTAGTATGCAAAAAATCATTTCCAAAGGCCTTTCAGGTAATGCCATTAAGATTATAGGTCTTATTTCCATGACACTGGACCACATTGGTTATTATTTGGTTTTTGATGCACTGTGGCTTCGAATTATAGGCCGTCTTGCATTTCCGCTGTTTGGTTATATGATAGCCGAAGGTGCATTTTATACCAAAGACCGCAAGAAATATTTTATAAGACTTGTTTCTTTGGCTCTTGTTTTTCAATTGGTTACGTATGTAATGACAAAGTCCTTGTATCAGGGCATTTTTGTCACATATTCATTATCCGTCATTCTGATTTATACCATGGACAGTGCACAAAAATCACAAAAAGCTATGTCATGGTTGTATTTAGGCTTCGCTTTGGCTGGTGTTTATCTTATAACAAATATTTTGCCTCGGGTTTTGGTTAATACCGATTTCAAAGTTGATTATGGTCTTTGGGGAGTCATGCTTCCCGTAATGATATACGCTGCCAAAACAAAGAAGTCAAAACTTATCATGACCACTTTGGCATTGATACTTGTTGCAGGCTTTAGAATTCGAATACAATGGTTTAGCCTTTTGTCACTTATACCTTTGTGGCTTTATAACGGAACAAAAGGTAGACTTAATCTAAAAAATTTCTTCTATATATATTATCCGGCACATATTGTTGTTATCTATATTATCGGATATTTAATAATTAAAGGGGCATAAAATGCCCCTTTAATTATTATTCTTGAGTATTCTTGTGTTTTCCTCTACCTTTGCTTTACTCAGCGGATAGAAAATCATCAGTATCAATCCAACTAGCAGATAACAAATTGCAGGGCTGAAAGTAGCCACACTATATATTTTTTCTACTACTTCTTTTGTCTGTATTACTGTTTCACCGGACACAGAGGCTTTATAACCTATTATTTCAAGAGCCCATGCTCCTACGCCGCCGGCAAGAGCTTGGCCGATTTTTCTTGCAAAAGAATAAAAAGCATATATTGTACCGTCATCTCTCGTTCCGGTTTTCACCTGACGATTGTCAATAATATCTGTAATAAATGCCCATATAAGCAGATTAAATACAGCAGTACCTATATTGCCAAGACCTACAAATATGCAGAATACCCAGGGGTTTTTTATGCGAGCGAAAAATACTATAAAATAAATAATCGAAGCAAAAAGCAACGCTATTGATGATGCTTCTTTTTTTCCGATTTTCTTGATTATGATTTTTGTAAAGGGAGCA
>JAZUOB010000153.1:0-1762 GCA_045604425.1 Clostridia bacterium | reverse complement strand
TATCAGAAATTTTTGATGTTAACATCGGCACCAAAAGGTATGTAACTATAAGTGCAGCTGATTGTGAAAAAATTATAGTAAAAGCAAGCTGCTTAAACATTATAGCCATCATATTATCAATAAACAAAATCGGCACATACACAATACAAGTAGTCAAAACCGATGCAACTACAGCACCGATTACCTCACCGGTACCTGACACAGAGGCTTCCGCTGCTTCTTTTTTCAGCTCATTTCTGTGGCGGAAAATATTTTCAAGAACAACAACGGCGTTGTCCACAAGCATGCCTACACCCAGTGCCAATCCGCCCAAGGACACTACATTAAGTGTCATGCCTGAAAAATACATACCTATAAATGTTGTAATGACAGATATTGGCATAGAAATTCCTATTACCAATGAAGTTCTTATGCTGGCAAGGAATAATAAAAGTATCACTACAGCAAGTATTCCGCCCACAATCGCACTTTCAGTAACAGAGCCGATTGCGTTTTTGATATAGCTTGCCTGCTCCATAGTCATGTTATAAGAAAAGTTTGGATTGGCATTTGTCATAGAGTCCAGCACCTCTACTACGCCGTCAACTACTTCTACTGTATTTGCATCACTTTCTTTGTTGACGCTGACAGACAGTGAATCCATACCGTTTATTCGGGCATAAGTGGAAGCATCAGAGAACGTATCCCCAACTGATGCCACATCTCTTAAGTATATAGTGCTTCCGGTTTGAGTTGTGATAGGTACATTTAAAAGCTCACTAAGATTTTCAAATCTTCCCTCTGCTCTTACAGCCAGGCCCTTGTTCATACCCTCTGTCTCACCTGCAGGCATATTCATGTTTTGGGCACTGATTGATGCAGCTATATCGCTTACAGACAAATTATAGCCTTGCATCTTCTGGGGGTCTACCATGACTTCAATTATTCTGTCTGTTCCGCCTGTTATATTTACAGACGCTACACCGTCTACAGCTTTGAGCTTATCTTCAAGATTATCCTCTACATATTTCTTTGTCTGTACCAGGTCATATCCCCTGTAGGACACACTGAACATTGCCGCTGACATCATAGAGCTGTTCAGCTTTATAATAACAGGGTCCTGTACATCATCAGGAAGCAGGGAGGACATCATGTCTATATTGGTGGATATATTCTCTACAGCCTCATCTATATCACATGAGGTGGAAAACTCTATCATAACCATGGAGGAGCCTTCAGAAGATGATGAGGTCATTGTCTTTACACCTGACACAGATGCACAGGCAGCTTCTATATTTTGTGTAACCAAGGTCTCTACTTCTTCCGAGCCTACATTGGGATATCCCGTGTAAACAACCGCCATAGAAAGCTCCATTTCCGGCATCATTTCCATTGGCAGCATAGTCACTGAATAAAGACCTATTACCACAAATACCAGCACCGCCATAACCACTGCAACAGGTCTTTTTACTGATATTTCATGAATTTTCATCCCAGTGCCTCCTCATATGAAGTAATATTGATGCGGCTGTTGGTCTCTGACAAAAACTCCTTGCCGTCAACTACCACATTTTCACCTTCATATACACCGGACAATACCTCTGTATACTCAAGATTTTGTATACCTGTTTCAATATATCTTTTTTCTGCTATATCTCCTGACTGTACATATACGTAAAGCTGACCGTCTGCATCCATAATTGCCTGTGTAGGAATACATGTTGCAACTTCTGACTCCTCTGTCACAAGCTCAATATCTGCAAACATTCCTATACTGATATCT
>JAZUOB010000152.1:0-5340 GCA_045604425.1 Clostridia bacterium | reverse complement strand
AGGTCTGTTTACACCTGCAAGGTTAAACACAAAATCAGCTTTTTCACAGTACTCTGAAAGCTTTGATTTGTCAGTGTCTATATCGTATTCGTATATAACAAGGTCAGATGTAAGATTTCTTGTTTTGTCTTTTCCGTCACGAACATTTTTTAAAGCCTCAACAAGATTTCTGCCTACAAAACCTCCGGCTCCGGTTATAAGAATATTCAACTCTTTTTCCTCCCGTTATAAATGTCAAGCCCAACTTTGTCCATATGCTTTTTATACAAAATTACATATTCGTCTTCAACTGTTTGGGCTTTCGATACGTGGTACTTAATATTTTTTCTTTTGAACAACAATCCGGTTATCAATCTTTTTATCCAGTAAAACGGTAAAAGATACGGTCTTTTTTCAAGGATAGGATATATGCCTTTCATTTGCCAATAATCAGGAAATATCATCGCCAGATACTTATATCTGGACACGCTTTTTACTTCCTTATCCATATAAGTGCGTATAGTGGTAGCTGAGGCCTTGTTTTTCAGGCTGCCATAAGCACCGCTTTTAAGAACAAACTCAGTTATTTCTAAAGAAATCTCATCATACTCACTCTCACCCGACCAACACTTTTCCAGCTTTATTATATTTTCAAGAAATGTGTACATGCCAAGGCGAGTCAGTTGGTCTTTGATATACTCCATGTCAAGATTTTCTGTTTTTCCAAGGAATACCCATACATCAAGCATATGCTTTATACCAATGCCTGCATCTCTGTAATGCTTTATAATGTGTGACAGAACATATATAAATTCATCTTCCGAAGAAAGAGCATACTTATTGCCTTTTTCATGCTTTGCGGTCTTCCAGCCGTCGCCATAGTACTCATACAAATCTTCTGTGTATGTAGGCACCATACACTTATGAAACTCAATATTCACAAGCGGCTTTTTGTCAAAGACGAATTCATGATTGCTCTCTGTCCTGAACTCATAGCCCAATTCCTGCATCAAAGATAGAATAGCATCTTTTTGCGACTCTTTTATAAGAATATCGCAATCCGACATAGTCCTCATATCCACCGTGGGATACAGCTTTTTGATATTAAGACCTTTAAGGAACATATAGTCTATGCCGACTTCATCAAATTTTTCTGATATTTCCTTTTGAGCCATACTCTGGGCTGCATCAAGCCTTATACCATGAGACACAGATTGGATAAATAATTTTTTTGTATCGTCATCCATAGAGTATGCGCCGGACATAACAGCGTATCCGATAATATTTGTAACACCATGTACCTTTGATACACTATAAATATCATGCCAATTTATATTCTCAAAAGATTTAGGAAGCTCTGTTTCATTTAAAACAGCACAAATCAGCCTGAGCATAAACAAAAAATCGGGTCTCATGTATACTTCCTCACTTTTTTAGTTCTTCTTTTATGTAATCAAGCTCCAACATTTTTTCTTTGACCTGTTCTACATTCAAAAGGTCTGTATTATTGGAATTAAACTCT
The DNA here is from genome assembly GCA_045604425.1 of Clostridia bacterium. Taxonomy (GTDB): domain Bacteria; phylum Bacillota; class Clostridia; order UBA1381; family UBA1381; genus RGIG9115. The sequence goes on along the minus strand of JAZUOB010000152.1, from coordinate 3,839 downwards.
GTAAGCTTATTTCTTTCCACGTCGCCGTCTTTAAAGTACTTGTCATAGTTAAGGTCACGCTTATCTGCAGGAACGCGATAAAAATCACCCATGTCAATAGCATTTGCACACTCCTCATTTGTAAGAAGAGTTTCGTACATTTTCTCGCCATGGCGGATACCGATTATTTTTATCTTGTCCTTGTCGCCGGAAAACAGCTCACAAGTAGCTTCTGCCTGAGTCTTTATTGTACAAGCAGGAGCTTTTTGTACAAGAATATCACCTGATTTTCCGTTTTCAAAAGCAAAGAGTACAAGGTCAACCGCCTCTTCAAGACTCATAATAAATCTTGTCATGGACGGATCTGTGATTGTGATAGCTTCTCCTTTTCTTATCTGCTCTATCCAAAGAGGGATAACAGAGCCTCTTGAGCACATAACATTACCATAGCGGGTACAGCATATCATAGTCTTGTCCTGAGATACTGTTCTTGACTTTGCAACAACTACCTTTTCCATCATTGCTTTTGATGTACCCATTGCGTTTACAGGATATGCCGCCTTATCTGTAGACAGACATATAACCTTGCTCACCCCTTCATCTATAGCGGCAGTAAGCACATTTTCTGTGCCTATTACATTTGTTTTCACCGCTTCAATTGGAAAAAATTCACATGAGGGAACCTGCTTGAGCGCTGCTGCGTGGAATATATAATCCACACCATGCATAGCATTTTTTACGCTCTGTAAATCACGCACATCACCAATATAAAACTTGATTTTATTTGCAAATTCAGGATATTTTGCCTGATATTCATGACGCATGTCATCCTGCTTTTTCTCGTCTCTCGAAAAAATTCTGATTTCACCGATATCAGTTTTCAAAAATCGGTTCAAAACCGCATTTCCAAATGATCCTGTACCACCGGTTATAAGCAAAGTCTTATTTTTGAACATATTTTATTCCCCTTTTAATAATTCTTTTTATTTTCTTTATAATACTTATTTTCAAATTGCTTTCTACATTTGATTTGAAATCAACTGTATCAAGGGATGTCATAAACTTCAAGCGTTGTTTTGGCATTTTACAAGATTTGTATGCAGCTGTATTCCTTTCAATCGCAACATCATAATCAGTTTCAGCCACAATCAATTTTTTTTGTATATCTTCAAACAATTTTCTGCCAACTTCAGAATTTATAAGCACCAAAGATGTACCTTTATTATCAAACATATCCGGCAACTGCTGTTTTACTCCCCAGAAATCTGCAAGTGTTATATCACTTTGCCTGCAAATTGACTTTGAATGACAATTATAACAGCTTGGTCTTAGACAAATATTGTTTAAAAATGCCTTCATAAATAAATCCTGAGACAAATCTTTTGAGTAGGAAACTTTTTCGTCAAACTCAATACTAAGAGAAAATTTATACCACCCTGTACATTTGTCCCGAAAATTGATAATGCTTTTTGGCAAAAGCTTAAGGCTATGCATATTTTCCTGATATCTCAAATACTTTTTCCACACCTTTGGAGACGGAACACCATGGCATATCAAATCAACAGTTATGAGATTTTCATAATTTTTGCCAAGATATGCTTTCAACCCGGCAATCTGACAAGGAGTTCCTGAGAAAAGAACCAATTTGCCGTCATCAAGAAACTCTTTGGCTTCTTTATAAGTGGAGCCAATACGGCTTTGAACATACTTTGAACCTCTTTGCCGAAACAGTTGAGATGCGTCGTTTATATAAGTGTGTACAACTTCAAAATCATCGTCAAAAGCAGCCCCAAAAACCGTACCATTTTGTTCTATAACCCTTTCAGCCAAAGCGGTAAATACTCCACCGGACGAACTGAGGCTTCTAATTTTATCATCCTTGTTGATACAAGCGTATGCAACCCCTTTAGGATTAGCTATGTAGTCATTGTTGACAGGACAAGTTTTTTTGCACATACCGCAGTCCACGCACATGCTTTGGTCAATGTACGGGTATAAAAAACCTTCCTCATCATATTTCATAGAAATGCACCCTACAGGACATATATTCATACACGCACCACAGCCGGAACATTTTTGTTTGCTTGTTATCTCTTCCATAATTTATCACCAATCTTTTTGACAGGTTTTTTTATCAAATTCTTTTCATATTTGTTCATACTAAGGAGCCATGTGGCAACTATATATATCAAACTATATAGCAATATACCACATACGAGGAAAATTGCTTTTTCAAGTGGTATAAATCTCCTGATAACCACTCCCGCAACCAATGATACACATATTGACGGAAAAAATCTAAATATATTCTTCCAGAAATAAACCATATCCATTTTTATACGAAAATGGTAATAATAATTCATAAAAATTCCGTTTCCAACAATCAACGATATTGCGGTACCGATTGCAGCCCCTGTAGTTCCCCATTGTTTTATACAAGGTATACTTACAAATATATTGCTTATAGCTATAAACAGATAAACTATACTTCTTGCCTTATGCATATTTTTTGCACGTTGTATTTCTATACCAAGATTTTGAATAAGGGGAATTGTCACAGGCACCATCAGAAATAAGCCTATAACATATGCGTCTGTATATTTTTTTCCTGCCCACAAAGATATAAATTCCTTCCCAAAGAAAACATATCCTGTTATCAACAAACCGAGTATAATAAATTGTATTCTACCTACTTTTGTGAACAAATCTGTCATGGACTTATCATCTTTGTTTTGTGCAACCATCATATTGACACGAGGAATAAATACACCTGATACTGTGCTTGAAAACTGCAAATACATAGAATTCAGCTGCCCGGCTATTGCGTATACCCCAACTGCTCCTGTACCTATCATTCTGCCAAGCAAAACTTTATCAATGCTCCAATTTAATTGATTAACAATAATATTTATGAAAATAAAAAATGTAAATGTCCACATTTCTTTCAAAAGTCCAAAATCAAATTCTTTAAATGTAAACTTGACATTCAGCTTTTTAAGGCAATATACAACATCCATAAACAAAGAAGAAAAAGTTATGAAAGTTGTAACCACAACCATAGCCACTGAGCCATAGCCCATTATAAGAAGGGGCAGTGTCAAAAACGGATTAAACACCGCTTTAAACAAATCCAATAGTCTTTGGAACACAAATCTTTCATTAGCTGTAACCTGACACTTAAAAACACTGTTTATAAATGTGGCTGCCAGATTTATCACCATCAAAGAAAGCAGTTTTCTCGCCTTTAAAAGCTCCGCATCTGTAAGTCCTGAGCCAAAAACAAGCCTGACATTAGATGCCAAAACGCCCCCGCACAAAAGACAAATAGCCGCAATCACCCCAAATATTATCAAAAACATACCATTGAGCTTGGCTACTGCCTTTTCATCATCGGCTGCTTTAAATCTTGAATAGAATCTTACATATCCCGCTCCAAACCCCAGACTCAACATGCCAAGATATGAAACTACGGAATATACAAGCTGATATAATCCATATTCATTTACACCTAACAGCCTAAGCATTACAGGAGTATAAAGAAGTCCTGTAAGGATATTTACAGCCTGAGTTACATAGGAGAGTACAACCCCCGATTTTAATTGATTTATTTTCATGTTTCTACCTTACTCTATACTTATTATTTTATCCAAAAAATCATATCCTGTCTTTCTAAACTCTTTTAGCTTTTTATGAGCACTTTCCCAATCAATAGGCTCGTCTATAATAGATAAATCACCATTAAAAATTCTGCCCGAAAGCCCAAGCTTTTCAAGAAGAGTACAAAGACGGTCGTTCATACCGGAGTTTTTGATCATAATAGCAGTGAACTGTTTTTTGAATAAAATACTGAATACCACTCC
>JAZUOB010000151.1:0-6398 GCA_045604425.1 Clostridia bacterium | reverse complement strand
GCTTGGCCTCCGACTTCCCTACCCTTCGTAAAAGGCCGCACTTTTGTATCTGCAACCAATACATGCTCCGGATGAACCGCATAGGCTTTGAGGGCAGCTTCACTCTCAAATTCCGAATAGAGCATTACATCAACATTTGACGTAGGAAGATGCTCAGTGTGGACTTTTATTTTCAAAATCCCAGGGATTATTCCTTTTAATGACTCAAGCGAGTCTTTTATTCCTTTTTTTATTTCATCGTTATTCGCTTCATCTTTAAGCGTCCAAAGTATAATATGCTTAACCATTTTTTCTCCTTTTTTTTATAAACCCATTATCCAACCATATTTGTTTAAAATTTTCTTCCCGATTGTTACACATACGCACGAGACAAAAAGCACCACCACAGTGTTGAACGGAAAGATTAAAAATTTATTTACAGGCAAAAGTTCCAGCACTCCTATCAATGCCGCATGGCATAAATATATACCAAAGGATGTATTTCCCAAAGCAAGCAGCAGCTTTGATGGACTTTTAGAAGCTTCCTTATTTATATATATTCTCATCCAAAGCAGAAAAACTATAGATGCAACAACAGATGTAAATCTCAGCTGTGTTGTTGCCATATTATAATTATTCAGTTTGTACCACACAAAACCTTCCAACACAGACACAGCCAAAGCCAAGATATAAATGGATATATACCAGGATGTACTCTTTTCAAGCTTTATATACCCATTACCAACCATCATCCCTAAGTAATAGAATATAAACCACGAACAAAAAGCATATTTATACCACTGTCCTACATCCTCCCCACCCATCAATATCGGCAAATACTCAAACAGTATCATAAACACAGGGGTGACAAAATAGCCTAAATACCTGAATTTTGACTTAATTAATTTTGAAACTAACGGCGTGATCAGAACAAATTGTATATACACAAATATGTAATAATATATCCCACAGCATCTGCCAGTTAAAAGTTTGATGAAAAATCCGTCAAAACCTTTGGGTACCATATACAAACATGACCATAAAACATAGGGAACCAATACCTTGAGAATTCTTTTTTTCATAAATGTTTTATAATCAGCAATCTCTGTTTTTGTAAGATATCCCGACAAGAACACAAACATCGCCACTGCATAATTTACAAATGGTCTCAGCACCACCCCAAAAAGTTCTCCTGAAGGATATGTATGAATAACAACTACTGCTATAATTGCCAAAGCCCGCAGAATCTGAATAGCATCATTTTTGTTTGAAACCTTGCTCATAAAAAACTCCTATTTCTTATGTACTGAAAAAAGGGACTGAATTTCACAGTCCCAATTTTTATATAACTCCATCTTTCTCTATAGCCAGAGGGAAGCTGTCCTGACCAAGCAACCTCCTGCCTTCTGTGACACATACGTTCTTGTCAAATATAACATGATCAACGCTTGCAGACTCAGCTACGACAGAGTCCTGCATAATTATTGAATTTTCAACAACTGCGCCTTTTTCTACCTTGACACCTCTGGAGAGTATTGAATTTTTAACCGTGCCCTCAATAATACATCCGTCAGATATCAAAGAATTTTCTACAACCGCATCCGTGCCATACTTTGTAGGAGCTCTGTCTTTACTCTTGGTGTATATGGGGTTTTCAGAATTAAACATTTCTTTTCTTATGTCCGGATTCAAAAATGCCATATTGTTTTTAAAATAAGCCTTGAGAGAATCTATTTTGTCTGTATAGCCTTTGTATTCATAACCATAAACTCTAAGAGCATCCAATTTTTTGATGATTGCATCCTTCATGATATCGTGCTCACCTCTGGCGATACATTCATCAAGTATACTTGAAAGTAATGCTCTCTCCATTACATACACATCAAGACCTGTATTTGAAGTCTTTGGATAAAATGGCTCTATCTCAATATCTACAATTCTGTCCTGATCATCAACATCAATAAGTGTAAACCTGGAAAGTTCTTTGTCCGAAATCTTCGGCATTTTTTTGTATATAACTGTTATATCTGCCTGGTTTTCGATATGCTTCTCCAGGACTTCTTCAAAATTTACATTATATATACTGTTGCCAAGGGACAATATCACATATGTCTCCGTTGCTTGAGATATATATTCATATACTCCCTCCAACATATCTACATCACCGCGGAGCATTCCGTACTTCGCCCTTTGCATATTTGGAGGCAATATCGTAAGACCTCCATTCTTTCTGTCAAGATCCCATGGTTTTCCTGATTTGATATGATCCATCAAAGACTTATAGTTGGAGCTTGTGACAACTCCCACGTTTCGTATTCCGGCATTTGCCATATTAGAAAGCACAAAATCTATAAGCCTGTAACTTCCCGCGATAGGGAGTGCAGATATGGCACGAACATTTGTAACCGGTGTGATTTTTTCATCTGTGGAAAGGATGATTCCTCTTGCATCAATCATTATTTTTACCTACCTTCCGTTTACGCTTCTATCATAGATCCGCATGCTAATTTTCTATTTTCTTCTATAACTACATCGCCTTCTATAAGGACAATATCACTTGTACACATAGGTGAGAGGAAGCTTTGATCAGCTGACGAATCCTTGCTGCCAATAACTGCTCCGTCCTTGATTACACAGCCAGGGCCAATAACACTCTTTGTTATCTTGACATTGTCACCGATGATTGCGCCATGCATTACAACAGAATCTACTATCCGGGAATTTTTACCTACTTCTACATTTTCAAAAATCACACTGTGTTCTATATTTCCTTTTATAACACAGCCATTACCTACAGAGCTTCTGCTTATTTTTGCACCCTTTTCTACAGAGTGTGGAGCTCTTGTAAGATTTCTTGAGTATATATTCCATTCATTTTTGTACACATCAAATTTGGGAGGTTCTTCCAAAAGGTCCATATTTGCCTCCCATAAGCTTTGAACTGTACCTACATCTTTCCAGTAGCCGTCAAAGCTGAAGCTAACCATTTTCTCGCCATTAGACAGCATGGCAGGAATAACATTTTTGCCGAAATCATTTGATGAAGACGGGTCGTTCTCATCTTCTATAAGATACTTTTTAAGAACGTCATAATTGAAGATATATATTCCCATAGAAGCAAGATTGCTTTTGGGGTTTGCGGGCTTTTCCTCAAATTCAACAATGTTGCCCTCATCATCTACATTCATAATACCAAATCTGGATGCTTCTTCCCAAGGCACAGGCATTACAGCAATCGTCGCCGCGGCACCTGATTTTTTGTGAGCTTTAAGCATTTTCGCATAATTCATGGCATAGATATGGTCACCCGAAAGAACAAGAACGTTCTTTGGCTTAAAACTGTCTAAAAATACCAAATTCTGATATATTGCATTAGCAGTACCTTTGTACCACTCTCCTGCTGTTGCACTCTGATAAGGCGGAAGAACAAACACACCGCCATGATTTCTGTTCAGGTCCCAAGGAATACCATTACCAATATAAGTATTGAGTTCAAGAGGCTGATACTGAGTAAGAACACCTACTGTATCAATCCCTGAATGAACACAGTTGGAAAGTGGAAAGTCTATAATTCTGTACTTACCTCCAAAAGGCACTGCCGGTTTGGCTACATTCTTGGTAAGAGCTCCCAGTCTGCTTCCCTGCCCTCCGGCCAGTATCATTGCCACACAATCTTTCGATTTCATCGTTATTCCTTCCTTTCTGACGCTTTATTATCATTCTTTTTTTTAATAAACATTGTTGTATTTCCTGATATATTTATGGAAATAGTATAATTCATTTCACCATAATTTTTCTTTTTTGCACTATATACAGATCTTCTTGGAAGAGTGCCGCCAAAACGCCTCATGTCAGAGGATAATACAACCTCCCATTTCCCGCCGCTTGGGACTCCAATCTCATAAGACATTCTTGTCACCGGAGTAAAGTTTGATACTACCACAACAATATCATCCTCGGCTTTTCGAAGATATGATATTACAGAATTTTCATTATCTGCATAGTTTATCCATCTAAATCCGTCCCAGCCGTCATCACACTGCCACAAAGCCTTGTTCTCAAGATAAAAACCGTTCAGCTCCTTGACCCAAAGTGCCAGCTTTTTGTGTCTTTCGATATCGAGAACATTCCATTCAAGCTCTTCGGCGCATCGCCATTCAAGCATTTGACCGAATTCTCCACCCATAAACATAAGCTTTTTCCCCGGCATGGACATATAATACCCCAAAAACGCTCTGTAGGCATGGAACTTGTCCTCAAGACTTCCAAAAAATTTATCCACCATAGATTTTTTGCCATGGACCACTTCATCATGGGATAATGGCAAAATATAGTTTTCTGAATATGCATACATCATTAAAAATGTAAGCAGAGAATGATTGTCTTTTCTAAAATACGGATCCATGGATATATACCTGAGACTATCATTCATCCAACCCATATTCCATTTCAAAGAAAAGCCCAAACCGCCATCTTGTTGGTCATGGGTAACTTTAGGCCAAGCGGTAGACTCCTCTGCTATCATCAAAAATCCAGGAAGCTCTGACTTCATATATCCATTCAAACGTCTAAAAAACTCAATAGCTTCAAGATTTTCAGTGCCACCATATTTATTTGCAATCCATTCGCCATCGTTTCTTGAATAATTACGATAAAGCATACTGGACACCGCATCTACTCTAAGTCCATCAAAGTGGTATTCTTTTGCCCAATAATATGCAGAGGACATAAGAAAAGATACAACTCCGTCACGACCATAATCAAAGACCATCGTACCCCAATCTTTATGCTCGCCCATTCTCGGATCAGGATACTCATACAGTGGCATTCCGTCGAACAAACGAAGACCATGGGCATCGCGAGGAAAATGCGCAGGCACCCAATCCATAATAACATATATTCCATTTTCGTGACATTTATTCACAAAATACATAAGGTCTTCAGGACTTCCATAACGAGCTGTTGGAGCAAAATATCCCGTCACCTGATATCCCCACGATCCATCAAAAGGATATTCCATTACCGGCATAAGTTCTATATGCGTATAATTCATTTTTTTTACATAAGGAACAAGACTGTCAGCCAGCTCTCTGTAGTTAAAAAAGCTGCCGTCATTATGTGTACGCCAGCTACCCGCATGAACCTCATATATATTCATTGGCTCTTTGATAAAATTATGGTTTTGTCTTGAATTTATCAAATCAAAGTCTGTCCACGGATAGTATTTAAGCTCATACACTCTGGATGCACTGCCTGGTCTTAATTCACTTTTTACAGCGTATGGGTCTGCCCTATCATACATATTGCCATCTATAGCTTCTATTCTGTATTTATAAAGCTGATTTTCCCGGATGCCAGAAAAGCATCCACTCCATATTCCTGTGTCATCTACCTTATCGAGATAATAAGGGTTTTCTCCCCAACCATTAAAATCTCCGATTACACAAACAGATACAGCGTTTGGTGCCCATACTGTAAATCTCCATTTGTCATTACAGCTGTGAGGGCCAAACATCTTATATGATTGATAGTTCTTACCTGTATTGAATAAATACACTTGAAAATCAGTTATGTCACAAGCAAGTTCTTTTGTATCACTCGACATTCTTTTTCCCCCGATGCTTTATTATAGTTTAATTATAACACCTTTTTTATTGTTAGTAAATAACATTATTTAATAAAAAAATCGCATTTTTTTAGTTAAATTGACAAATAAATCCATAATTTTTCTTTTATAGATAAGAAAAAATCGGATTTTTGTATTATTAAGTCTTTTTTTGCACAAAAAAGGAGTGTAAAAAACTCAGTTTTTTACACTCCCTTCTAATTTATCCAACGCCATTTCATATCCAAAGAACCCATGACCATAAATTTGATCTATACAAGCAGGTGCTGTCACCGATACACGCCTGAATTCTTCTCTGGTATGTATATCCGAAATATGAACTTCAACAAAAGGTACATTCACTGATTTGATAGCATCATATATAGCATAAGAATAATGAGTAAACGCGCCCGGATTGATAATGACTCCGTCATACACTCCCATACAGGCATGTATTCTCTCTACTATCTCACCTTCAAAATTGCTTTGAAAAAAGTCTACCGACACACCTTTTTTAGAAGCTGCAATTTTTATAGAATTTTCCAAATCCTCCAAAGTGCCGCTTCCGTATATTTCAGGCTCTCTTTTTCCAAGCATGTTCAGGTTTACACCGTTTATAACAAGCACTTTCATTTTAACAATTCTATCTCCTTCATAAGCTCATCAACAAGCATGTTTTCAGGCACTTTCCGGATTATCTCACCTTTTCTGAATATCAGACCTTCGCCTTTTCCGCCTGCTATACCCACATCTGCATCCCGAGCTTCACCGGGGCCGTTGACTACACAGCCCATCACCGCCACGGTGATCGGCT
>JAZUOB010000150.1:0-1509 GCA_045604425.1 Clostridia bacterium | reverse complement strand
CCGACTTCATCCTTTACATCTTTAAGACGGCTTTTTAAGCTTTGGTCTATGATTTTGCCGTCTACTTCTATTATTATTCCTGAAATAATTGAAGGATCCACACGGCAGTCCATTACCACCGTATGACCGCAAATATTGCTTATTTTTCTGGAAAGCTCTGTTTGTTCTTTGTTTGTAAGCTCCACTGCGCTTGTGATTATGGCAGTAGAATAATTACCCTCTGCTTCCATAAGGCTGTGATAATCACGTACGCACTCAGGAAACATTTGTATCAGCGACCTTTTTAAAAGCAGCTTTAATAAATACAGTACATATTTATGAACTCCTGAAAAAACTGTATCTATTATCCCAAGTCTCTTTTTTTGAGGGATTGACACTGCTGTCAATAGGTCTTTAAGCTCAGGGTTATTTAAAAATGCCGTCTCAACCAACTCCAGATTGTCGGAAATTTCTTTTAAAGAGCCGGACTCCTTTGCCAAAGAAAACAAAGCTTCGGCATATTCTCTAGCGGATTTAATCATTATTATCACCTAACCGGTCAAGGCAGTCATCTATCACCTTGCGGTGATCGTCCATATCTATCTCTCTTTTGAGGATTTTTTCTGTCAAAGCCAAAGATATATCCACTATTTCCTTTTTCATGGCCTCAGTGGATTTTTCTCTTTCAAGACGGGCATCGGCTTCTGCCTGACGGAGAATATCCTCTGCATCATCCTTTGCCTTGCTTATCAATCTGTCAGTTTTAAGATTTGCTTTTTTTCTTGCATTCTCAACTATATCTTTGGCTTCACTGTCTGCGCTTTCCATTTTGCTCTGCCACAAAAGTTCATCATCTTTTGCAGATTGTCTGGATTTTTCAGCATCGCTGTACAAGCTGTCAAGCTGCTCCTGTCTGTTTTTAAGCATTCTCTCTACAGGGCCAAAAAGAAATTTCTTGATAATAAGAAACAGGATAACAAGATTTGCAAGACTAAACAGAATTTGCCATATGTTGACAGATATAACATCTAAAGATTGCATTTCAATCACTCCAAATACCAAATTAGCCGATAGTACTCATAAGGATATCTACCAGAAGATTTGGTGCTACAAATATAAGAAGAATAGCTATTACCAACGCATAAAGACCTGTTGTCTCCGCAATAGCACAACCCATGAGCATTGTGGTTGTAACATCACCTTTGCTTTCAGGCTGGCGGCCTATAGCTTCACAGGCTTTTGCAACAGCATTACCTTCACCGATACCCGGGCCGATACCTGCAATCATAGCAGTACCTGCACCAAGTGCACAACAACCTAAAATAATACCAATAGCGAGTTCTAACATTTTACTTACCTCCGTGTTTTTTCTTTTTATAAAGCTCTTCAGGGAAACCATTTGCTATATACAGCATTGTGAGCATAGCAAATATATATGCCTGAAGCAAACCGCTGAATACATCAAAGTATATTGACAAAACAGCGGGAATACCGATTTGCAAAAAAGGAATATCTCCAAGTATCCCGGGA
>JAZUOB010000149.1:0-1535 GCA_045604425.1 Clostridia bacterium | reverse complement strand
AGCAGCGGTGGTAGCAACTGTTCTTGGTACAGCTGCAGCTATCGGTATAAACGCAATGAGTAAGCCCTGCAAAGCCACAGTGCTTCATATTACTAACCTTCCCATAATCAATCCTGAAATTGTGACAGGTGTATCCTTAATGCTTTTGTTTGTGTTCTTTGCCACGAGGATGAATTTTGAATTTGGGTTTGGTACTCTCTTGATTGCACATATTACATTTAATGTTCCGTATGTAATACTTAATGTAATGCCAAAATTCCGGCAGATGAATCCGTTTTTATACGAAGCGGCGCAGGATCTTGGTTGCAATCCGGTAAAAGCATTTTTCAAGGTTGTACTGCCGGAAATAATGCCCGGAGTATTGTCCGGCTTTTTGATGTCATTTACATTTTCACTTGATGATTTCATAATCAGTTATTTTACCAGTGGAGCTACAAGCCAGACTTTGCCGGTTACCATTTATTCAATGACCAGAAGAAAAATAAGTCCTGAAATCAATGCATTGTCAACTATTATTTTTCTTATAGTTGTCATTGTTCTTATTACCAAAAATATTATAGAGATAAAAGCCTCTAAAAAGGAGGTAATAAGAAAATGAAAAAACTGATTATTCTATTTGCATCAATAATTCTTTTGTGTAGTTGCTCCACTGATTCTGTTGATGACTCTGCTTTATCCCTTGAACTAAATATTGACAATCTTGAGTATTATACCAGATTTAAAAATGACAATATATCCATAAACGTATACAATTGGGGTGAATATATTTCAGTAGGCGAAGACGGACTTTTGGATGTAAATTCGGAGTTTACAAAGCTTACCGGTATAAATGTAAACTACTCCACATATGCAACAAATGAAGAACTTTATGCAAAGCTCAAAGGCGGCGGTGCATCTTATGATATAATCATACCTTCTGATTATATGATATCAAGAATGATACAAGAAGATATGCTTATACCTTTAAACTATGATAACATACCAAAATTCTCAAATATTGACCCTAAATTTTTAAATCCGGAGTATGACCCTGAAAATTTGTACTCTGTTCCATATACATGGGGAACAATAGGTATTATTTATGACAAAACAGCAATTAGTGATAAAGATTTCGGTTGGGAAATTCTTTGGGATGAGCAGTATAAAGACCAGATATTGATGTTTGATAATCCAAGAGATGCATTTGCTGTAGCAGAACTATTGCTTGGTTATTCACTGAATACCGAAAATCCCGAAGAGATAGATAATGCTTCTAAACAGTTAGTAAAGCAAAAGAAATTGGTACAAGCTTATGTCATGGATGAAATCTTTGACAAAATGGGTGCAGGAGAGGCGCTTTTGGCTCCGTACTATGCCGGAGATGCATTGACGCTGATGAATGAGTATGATCACTTGGGATTTGTAATTCCAAAAAGTGGTACAAATATGTTTGTTGATGCTATGTGTATCCCAAAAGGCTCAAAGAATCAGGAAGCAGCGGAAATGTATATCAATTTTATGGTTGAAAAGGATATTGCATATTCTACAGCTGAATA
>JAZUOB010000148.1:0-12609 GCA_045604425.1 Clostridia bacterium | reverse complement strand
ATAATACGAGAGTATGATATAATGATTGTAATTTTCCGGAAAGGATAAATAGTATGAATTTTTGGACTAAGAATTTATTAAATTTTTTGAAAATTACTTTGATTGGGGCAGTTCTTGTTGTTATCAGTCTTTTAGTTTTTGTATTTACAGATAAAACAACTTGGATTCCGTTTGGTTTTATTATTGCGGAAATAATCGGTTCAATTTTGATTTTATTATTTATATCTTTTAAGAGAAAGTACATATTATTTTCAAAAATCAATATTAAACAATCAGTAATTAGTTTGATTTCTTTGTTGATAACATTTTCCTGGATGACATATATTATTTTTTTTATGTATTGTGTATATGCCTGGGCGATGATACATTATACAATGGGTTAAGCAAATGTTGAACAGAGCTTAAAGCTCTGTTTTTTTTTGTATAAAACTGACGGTTTTTCCACTATTTTTCTGCTAAGATGGTAATGAGGAGGTGAATTTAATATGAACAACAAAGAAAAAAATATTATGCAAAGACTTGAACAAATTGCAAACAAAGTTTATCGAAATAGTAAAAACGCTTTGTTTATGCTAGTCAATGATTTGGAAGAAGTTTTTGAAATGAATAAAAATGATATCAATCAAATGACAACAGAAAATTTGATGAATATATCAAAAAAATTTATGAATAGCAGAAAGGACCATAGGTTATGACTTTACTAAACGATAAGAACAAAATTAAAATGAACAAACAAGATATTTCTTCGAAAAACGAAACAAATTTGTCACGTATAAGGGTGCCTAATGCCAAAATCAAAGCAATGACTGAAAAACGACTCCTGTGATATTCAAAAGTAAATATATAAATGATACAGGTAGTTGGACTAAAAAAGCGGTTGATGATGGTTTTGTTAAATTTGATGACTATATAAAAGATATACAGAATCCTGCTGACGATTTGATTAGCTTTAATAATAAGCAAATAAAATTAAGCGATAATAAAGGAAATGTTCAAAATAAGGATAATATATTAGATGTTAGTAACAATTTTTTGCAAAATTCTTATACAATGGATACAGAAGCAGACAAAGGATTATTTGCAGGTATAGGTGATTATATAAAAGGAGCTAAAACAAAGATAGACGTTATAAGCTATTGGATTAACCGAGGCGAATGGTCTTTAAAGAATCTAGGAGTAAGACCAACCTTGAGAATAGCGGAAATAACACAAAATTCAGGAGTGGGCGCTGAAAAAAAAGCTAAGGAATGGGGATTGAATTCTACAGAAAATAATTTGGCTGATGCATATAGACATTTTACCTGGAATGCAGAAATGACACGGGATAAAACTGTAGGCTATTATGATGCAAGAAATATCTGTAATAGGTACGAATACGAATATATGAGAGACAATAACTGGATATCCAGTGATAGTGATGGTTTTGATTATAAATTGGATAATACAATTATAAAAGGAAAAATGAATCAGCCTATGCTAATGGATCTTTGGAATAATCAGGTAGGAAGAGAATTATCAAACAATGCCGTTTTTTCAAACATGAGTGTTGATGAATTGTTTGAAATGGCTTGTGATAATGGTTGGCTTATAACAGATGCTAATGAGGTATATGATTTTCTGGGGATTTCGGATTATAAAGACATAAATTATACAGTGGATGTGGAATGGAATTTGTCAACAGGTAATATATCTTTTAAAAAAGGTAACAAACAAGTAACATTGAAAATTGGTGTTTAAATATCATAAAATGGCTATTCAAAGCTTTTTAAAGAGTATGATATTGACATCGTTAAAACCATATGATACAATGATTGTAATTTTACAGAAAGGATAAAGAGTATGAATTTTTGTGTTAAAAATTTAATAAATTTTCTGAAAATGAATCTGCTCGGAGGTATACTTGTAGCTTTAAGTGTTTTTATTTACATACTGTTGGACATATGTGGCATCTCATCATTTGCCATTATTATGGGTGAAGTAGTTGTACTTGTTATTGTTTGGTTGTTTATATGCTTAAAAAGAAAATATTTAGTATTTACAAAACAAAACATTATTCAGAGTATAATAAGCGGACTTTTTGTATTATTTACATTGTCGTGGATAGGATGTGTGACTATATTTTTTATCGTTGTGGTATATTCTTGGGGGAAAATTGCATTCTATTGGTGATTTAGCATTTAAGATATATAATTCAAACAGAGCTTAAAGCTCTGTTTTTTTTGTAAAAATAACCTTTAAAATGCCAAAATTTAAAAAGCATATAAGTTGAAGTTTTGAACAAAATATGAGTGTAGTCGATGAAAGTCGACACGTTAATATAGATATTTTCAAAATTAGGAGGAAACAAAAATGAGTAAGAACAAAATCATGGTTCCAGAAGCTAAAGCAGCTATGGAAAACTTCAAAATGGAAGCAGCTAGAGAAGTAGGCGTAGATCTTAAACAAGGTTACAACGGAGACCTTACTTCAAGACAAGCAGGCAGCGTAGGCGGACAGATGGTTAAAAACATGATCAAAGATTACGAAAACAAAATAAAGGCGTAACCGATTGATGATTATATTTTAACCAAGAAGCTGCTGCGAAGTGATACTTCGCAGCAGCTTCTTTTTGGGTACAACGGGGACGTACATTTTTTGTCAGATCCATATGCATAATAAAAAAGGACTCATACCGTATGTACGATATGAGTCCTTAAATATTTCTTCATAAGGATATTCCCTCTCCTTTATGCTTTATTCTTCAAGACCGAAGCTCACAGATAAAGCTTCGTCCACTTTTTGCATAAGTTCCTTATCAAGTTTTCCGATTTTTTCTCTTAGTCGTTTCTTGTCAAGAGTTCTTATCTGTTCGGTCAGGATTACAGAGTCTTTGCTAAGACCATAGTCCTTAGCCGTAAGTTCGATATGTGTAGGCATCTTCGCTTTGTTGATACGGCTTGTGATTGCCGCAGCGATTACAGTAGGACTGTATTTATTGCCTACGTCGTTCTGAATAATCAGAACCGGTCTTATGCCTCCTTGTTCAGAACCTACCACAGGGCTCAAATCGGCATAATAGATATCTCCTCTTTTCACAATCACCACTACTCACTCTCCATCAGTTTTTCCTCCGAACAGGTCAAAGCTTCATTGTCGGCGCAAAGTCCTTCTTCGGCCAGCTCCGAATTCAGCTCTGCCATTTCCGTGTAGCCCTTTCTAAGCTGCTCCTTAAGAGAGGAAACACGTGAGGCATCTTTTTTCTTTGACAAAGCAATCAGGCCTCCTGTTTCAAAAATGATATTTTCATGGCGTTTACAATTATTAGTTTTCAAGAAAATTAAGCTCTTTTATCGCCTCCCCGTTTTTGATATAAACTCTGGGGATACGTTTTGATACAAGGCATACAACCTCATAATTGATTGTGTTGGTCCATTTGGCCACATCATCTGCCAGGATTCCTTTGTCAGAGAAGACAATTACTTCGTCACCTATGTTAATATTATTGACATTTGTGACATCAATCATACATTGATCCATACAAATTCTTCCCAATATCCTGACTTTTTTGCCTTTGGCAAGCATCAATCCTTCTTTTGCCGCTGATCTTACGTATCCGTCAGCATAACCGATAGGTACTGTTGCTACCTTGATTGTCTTATCGGTTATGTATTCCTTGCCGTAGCTTATGCCTCGGCCGGCTTCAAGAGTTTTGATATGTGTAATTTTTGTTTTCAGTGTCATTACAGGTGTAAGCTTAATTTTCGTTTTATCCACATCATCGGAGGGATAAAGTCCGTATAATATTACTCCCGGACGCACCATATCAAGATGACTTTGGGGATACATTATAATAGCGGCACTGTTGGAAATATGGCGTATTATATTAGTAAGACCGTGAGACTTCAGCTCGTCACATATCGCTAAAAATCTTTCAAGCTGAAGCATAGTATATGTGCTGTCCTCTTCGTCAGAAGTGGAGAAATGTGAAAAGACACCTTCTATTTCAATACCCGGCATGTGTGATATTTCCAAAATTTCAGAAATAACCTGACTGTTGTCAGAGTCTATCACATATCCAAGTCTTGACATGCCTGTATCAAGCTTTATATGAATTTTTGCATTTTTGCCTACCTTAAGAGCCGCTTTTGAAATCGCCTCTGCGGTGTCTTTTGCAAAAACTGTCAGTGATACGTTGTTTTCAACAGCTAAACTGTAGCTTTCTTCAGGGATTGACCCCAGCACCAATATGGGCTGATTAAACCCTGTACGTCTAAGCTGAAGCGCTTCCTCAATAAGTGCTACTCCAAAGGCGTCAGCGCCCTCTTTTGCCAGCGCACGTGCTACTTCAAGAAAACCATGACCATATGCGTCGGCTTTTACAGTAGCCAGAATTTTGGCATTTTTATTGCTGATACGTCTTATTTCACGATAATTCTCTACAAGCGCATCAAGATTGATTTCTGCCCACGTTCTCATAAATCAAAAACCTCTAAAAATAATTTAGTATAATAATATGAGTACCGTTATACTGATTGTACCATATTTTCAACTGATTTTCCACATGTAAATTCTGCCGGTTTATCATCAAATACAGATTTTATTGCATGGGGGATATACTCTATTACATCTGTGGCAATCAAGCTGTCCTGAGACAGATGCTTTGCGGCAATATCTCCGCTTTTGCCATGGATATATACAGCAATTGCTGCGGCAATATCTTCCTTTAAACCGCGGGCGGCAAGTGCCGCTGTAATTCCTGCCAGTACATCTCCGCTTCCGCCGGTAGCGAGACCGGGATTGCCTGTAATATTAATATATTGCGTAGCATCTTGTGCTGTGACAATAGTATGGTGTCCTTTTAAAATCAGGGTCACTCCGTTTTGCTGTGCATAGCTTTGTGAAACTTCCATTCTGTTGTCACACACATCGGAGAGTGTTTGACCGCACAGCCTGCTCATTTCCACTTCATGAGGAGTGAAGATCAGATTACATCTGCATTTTTCTATAAGCTGTGGATGTTTTGATAAAACGTTCAAGCCGTCAGCGTCTATTATCAAAGGCACAGACGAGCTTTGAACAAGTGAATCCAGTATATAATATATATCCTCTGATGTGCCAAGTCCGGGACCGAACAAAACACAATCGCTCTTTTGTGCAAGCTCCAGAATTTTTTCTGTTGCATCTTTTGAAAGATGTCCGTCAACTTCCGGCAGTGGACATGTCATAGCCTCTGTAAGCTTGGTCTGTACAATATCATTAAGGCTTTCACACACAGCTAAAGTCACAACTCCTGCGCCTATACGAAGCGCAGCTTGCGCCGCCATACAGGGTGCACCTGCCATGCCTGTTTTTCCGCCGATAATCAGTACCTTGCCATAATCACCCTTTTGGGAGTTGTCTGCTCTTTTTGGGAGATTTTTTGCTACAAAATCTTTGTCCGTACAATAGGTATTGGCATCCGAAAGAAAACTGTCCGGAATACATATATCACATACTGTAATCTTGCCTGTATAATCACAGCCGGGAAACATCAGAAGCCCCGGTTTGTATGCGCCGAAAGTCACTGTCTTTGCCGCATTTATGCATACTCCGCAAATTTCGCCTGTATCTGCATTTATACCGCTTGGTATATCCACAGAGAGTACGTACTTTCCGGAGCTGTTTATTGCATTTATTGTTTTGAATGTATCATCATCAACTGTGCCGTATATACCTGTGCCGAATATGGCATCAACTATTATATCAAAGCTGTGCACACTGTCCTCTATGTTGTCAGGTACATGGTAAATCTTGCAGTCCATATGGGTGATTATCTCTCTGTTTATACTGGCGTCACCGTGATAACTGTCGCCATGTGTCAAAAACACAGTCACCAATGCACCTAATCTGGAAAGAAGTCTTGCAATGGCAAGTCCGTCTCCGCCGTTATTACCTTTGCCGCAAAAACAGGCGATTTTTTTGCCGCAGATATCCGGAAAGTCAGCTAAAATCTCCTGAACACAGCCTTTGGCGGCATTTTCCATAAGGATTATCCCGGGTATGCCCGCCTTTTCTATGGCATCTTTGTCTGCCTTTCGCATCATTGCTGAACTTAAGACTCTGAACATGCCAAATCTCCTTTCATAAAGGGCTATTTAATAAATATTTTGTGCGGATTATATCTCAGTACGTTTTCAAGCATTTTTTTAGGTGGCTGAAAAAGAACTCTCATTCTGCCTTTTTCGTCGGTATAGTCAATAAAGTATACACCTTCATTTGTGCCGTCTGTAAAGTCCATAACTTTTGAAATTGAAGAGGTATTTTGAAATTCTGCCTTGTGATATGTGTCATCAGCTGCAGCACAGATATCTATGCTTGCAAAGTTCAGCTGGCAAACTCTTTTTCTCACGCTTTGTCCGCTGATTTTGTCAATATCCAATTCGTTGTTTGTAAGGATATATTCAAATTCTAAAGACTTTCTTTTTATCAAAAGACATACAAGATATATAATCCCTGCTACCAACAGTGCGTATATACCTGAAATGGCAGGTACAAAAAAGAAAGGAAGTGTGAAATATATAATCAAAACACCCAAAACAATACAAGCAATAGAAATCAAATAGTCAAAGAGTTTGAATTTGCGTTTTACCATGTACTCCATATAAAAATCCATTATTCAATTACTCCTTTTTCTTTTAGTTTTTCGCACAACTTTTCAAGAGCACGACCTCGGTGGCTTACCCTGTTTTTCTCTTCATCGGTGGCTTCACCGAAGGATTTTTCAATCTCTGTAGAATAAAAAATACTGTCATACCCAAATCCACCGGTGCCTTTTGGCTCATGAAGAATATGTCCCAAGACTTCCCCGGTTGATGCAAGCTTGCTTCCGTCAGGGAAGATAAGCACCATAGAGCATTCAAATCTTGCACTTCTGTCATCAGCATCTTTCATCTGTGTGAGTATTCCCTTTATTTTTTCGGGATACGGCAGGTCTTCTCCTCCGTATCTTGCTGAATATATACCGGGTTTCCCGCCCAGATAATCAATACAAAGTCCGGAATCATCAGCCAGTACCGGATAGTCGCAGAGCATACTTACAGCTCGTGCTTTTATTTCGGCATTTTCTTCAAAGGACATACCTGTTTCTTCTACATCTACATCTATTTCAGCATCTTTTTGTGATATGACGCTTATATTGTAGGGTGAGAGGATTTCAGCCATTTCTTTGACTTTGCCGTTGTTTTTTGTGGCAAGTATTATTTTCATAACAATCTCCATATTCAGTAATATGAGTACATTTTACTATATATTGCCTGAAATTGCAATATCTTTTTTTTCATAGAGGTCACAGCCTGATGAGTCCAACAGCACTATAAGGGGCATGTCCTGTACAGTAAGTTTTCTTATGGCTTCTGTACCCAAATCCTCATACGCCAAAATCTTTGACGCTGTTATGCATTGGGAAATCAAAGCACCTGCTCCGCCGACAGCTCCAAGATATACAGCTTTGTACTCTTTTATGGATTTTTTTACATCATCATTTCTTGAGCCTTTGCCTATCATTACCCGAAGTCCGTTTTCAATAAGCAGCGGTGTGTAGCTGTCCATTCTTCCTGCAGTAGTAGGTCCGCAAGAGCCTATTATTTCTCCGGGTTTTGCAGGACACGGACCTGCATAGTAAATAGCCGCATCAGATAAGTCTACAGGAAATGGTATCCCTTGTTTAAAGTCCGATACCATTCTTTCGTGGGCTGCATCTCTGGCGGTGTAGATAGTGCCTGACAAAAGCACTCTGTCTCCTGCTTTCAGCTTTGAAATGGAGCTTTCATTAAGAGGCATAGTTAATTTGTATTCCATTTTACCAATCCTTTTAGTTTATAGTCATTTGTGAAAAAAAGCTAAGGGGAGTACTATGGTCCTCTGAAAGAAGCATATATTTCAGGCTGTCCCCTTTAAAACCTTGGGGCACAGGTAGTTTTATAAATACTCCGCCCGGAAGAGACTCGGCAAAAAGCCGTGTACAGCCCGAGTACACATTTCCGTCAAAGACAGCACCTAATACATACAAAGGTGATGAATATGCACAAGTTGTAAAAAGATAAATATTTGTGCTGTCCTCATGTGTGTAAGGCTCCGACAAAATAAGACCTTTTGTAGAAAGTGTATGATTTCTGAGAGTTATCTCAAGAGCCGGATTCATAGGAGAGTCAATAGAGAAATACAGTGATTTCGCATCTCTTTGAAAAGGCACGTTGAAACTATTGAAAAGATGATTTTTTTCAAATGATGTATCTTTGCAGTCAAGGGTATAATCAAAAGGTTTCTGCTTTTGCCAGTCTGCTTTTGCACCGTGGTTTCCTAGAGATGTCATGAAGCTGTCACTTACCATAAAATATGTGTGATTTATAACTGATTCCGAGGTGGTTTCAGCAGAGGTTGGGTCTGTGTGATACCACTTTCCATTCAAGTTTACATAATTCCAAATGTGGTTTATATCAGGGTCACCGTTATAACAAAGATAATTCTCTATTCCCAGCTTGTTAAGTACAAGGCTGTACATTATGGCGTATCCCTGACACACACCGTGTCCGTCGTCCATAAGCCCGAAGGCTGTGCGGTTTTTGCGTGTGAAATCAGATTCATCGCCGGGAGTATAATAATATTCCAAGGCAATTTTATCAAAGGCAAACAAAGCTTTTTCCAGTGGGTCATTTCCCTTATCAGCATAATCAGTTATGCTTTTTACAACACTTTCAAGCTCCTTTGTTTTTTTGTCACATTCCTCTTTGTCAGCATAAATATATCTTGGAACAAATGATGTGACAATGCCTTCCGATACGGTAGTTGAACAGCTTGTGTATACCGGCAGGTCACTGTTTATAAATACAAATGCCGGATACCACAGATTAAAGTCAGAAGCTGTCATATTATAGCCGGAAATATCTACAGATGAGCTATGACTTATAAATGCATTTTTTACATATTCATCTAAAGAAACAGAAGATTTAAAAAAACGTCTGGTCGATTTTTTGTTTGTGTCAGTTTCCCATGTTATATCGTTTATGTCTGCGCCTCCTATTTTGAAAGCAGCCTCAAAGGAAGCACAAGTATATTTCACACTGTCCAGAGCAAAAGCTTGAATACTTGAGGACAGGCAAATAATAAAAGTCAGTAAAAAGGTAAATATTTTTTTCATAAAGACACGCCTTTCAATAAAATCCTTTGCTTAATTTTAACATAGATTATCCCAATAATCAATAGTTTTTTAAAGGGTGAATATATTTGAAAATAGCGTGAAAAAATAAGTATGTTTGTATAATTTTGCTCAGCATGTGACAATTTCACCCATAATTGTTGTTCTATCATACAAAAAACCCAGTAAACATCACAAATGCCAAGACTGCTCCTTGACAAAAATAAGGCGGTGATGTATAATACTATAGGTTGTCGTTTGTTCGATGACTTTTAACACGGACAGGGGGTAGACATGTTATGATTACTGACT
This sequence comes from Clostridia bacterium, assembly GCA_045604425.1. Taxonomy (GTDB): domain Bacteria; phylum Bacillota; class Clostridia; order UBA1381; family UBA1381; genus RGIG9115. The sequence goes on along the minus strand of JAZUOB010000148.1, from coordinate 3,146 downwards.
CTGAACGAGAGTGTATTGTTGTAGGCCTTAAGCAAGTCAAAAAGGCTTTGGCCGAAAAACGAGCAAAAAAAGTTTTCCTCGCACAAGACTGCGATCCAATCATATTGGAAAGCTTGGAGGAGCTTTGTGCCGGTGCAGATTTAAGCCCGGAATATGTACAGACAATGAAAGAGCTTGGAAGCCAATGCGGCATACAGGTCAAGGCGTCCTGTGCATGTGTATGTTAGTTTATTTCGCACATTGTGCGTTATAATAAATAAATTTTAAGAAAGAGAGGTGTAAAACGGTATGCCTACATTTAACCAATTAGTTAGAAAAGGTAGACAGACATCAGTAAAGAAATCAACTGCTCCTGCACTTCAAAAGAGTCTTAACTCTTTGCAGAAGAAGATGAATGACAAAAGCTCTCCACAGAAGAGAGGCGTTTGTACTGCTGTAAGAACTTCTACTCCTAAGAAGCCTAACTCAGCGCTCAGAAAGATTGCCAGAGTTCGTCTTACAAACGGTATCGAAGTTACAGCTTACATTCCGGGTATCGGTCATAATCTTCAGGAACACAGTGTTGTTCTTATCAGAGGCGGAAGGGTTAGAGACCTTCCTGGTACAAGATATCACATTATCCGTGGTACTCTTGATGCTCAGGGCGTTGCCAACCGCTTGCAGTCAAGATCTAAGTACGGTGCCAAGAAGCCGAAGGAAGCTAAAAAATAATGTTGCGTAGCAGCAGTATCACAAATGTGCATATCGGATTATACACTTATATACATTCGCTAAGCACAAAACGGAGCAGCACAGGGCTGCTTTGAGTACCGGTGATATTCATTAAAATTATGAAGGAGGGAAGTACTGTGCCAAGAAAAGGTTACATTGCGAAAAGAGAGGTTCTGCCCGATCCTATCTACAACAGCATAGTTGTTACAAAGCTTATCAACAACATTATGCTCGATGGTAAAAAGGGTGTAGCTCAGAAGATCGTTTATGATGCTTTTGAAATCGTAGCAGAAAAGACCGGCAAAGATGCGCTTGAAGCTTTTACTGAAGCTCTTGAAAACATCATGCCTGTACTTGAAGTAAAGGCAAGACGTGTCGGCGGTGCTACTTATCAGGTACCTATGGAAGTTCGTCCTGATAGAAGACAAACTCTTGGACTTCGTTGGCTTACACGTTACTCAAGAGAACGTAACGAAAAGACAATGAAAGAAAGACTTGCAAATGAAATCTGCGATGCTCTTAACGGAACAGGCGGTTCTTGCAAGAAGAGAGAAGATACTCACAAGATGGCAGAAGCGAACAAGGCGTTTGCTCACTATCGTTGGTAATTCAATATTTGATATACTACTGTTTGAAAGGAGGAACCTATCATGGGTAGACAGTTTTCACTTGAAAATACAAGAAATATTGGTATAATGGCTCATATAGATGCCGGAAAGACTACTACTACTGAAAGAATTTTGTTCTATACCGGCCGTAATCACAAAATGGGTGAAACTCATGACGGCGGTGCTACAATGGACTGGATGGCTCAGGAGCAGGAACGTGGTATCACAATCACATCTGCTGCTACAACATGTCAGTGGAACGGCAAGAGAATCAATATCATTGATACTCCGGGCCACGTTGACTTTACAGTTGAAGTTCAGCGTTCACTTCGTGTACTTGACGGATCAGTTACCGTTATGTGTGCAAAAGGCGGTGTTGAACCACAGTCTGAGACAGTTTGGCGTCAGGCTAATGACTACAACGTACCTCGTATGATCTACGTAAACAAGATGGATATCATGGGTGCGGATTTCTTCAGAGTTGTAGACATGGTTCATGAAAGACTTCATGCAAATGGTGTTCCCATCCAGCTTCCTATCGGAGCAGAGGAAACATTCAAGGGCATTATCGACCTCATGAAGATGAAAGCTGAGATTTATTATGACGATCTCGGTAAAGATGTTAGAGAAGAGGATATTCCTGAAGACATGATGGACATGGCTGAGGAATACAGAATGAAGATGATTGAAGCTATCGCTGAGACAGACGAGGCTCTTATGGAGAAGTTCTTCGCAGAAGAAGAGATTTCAATAGACGAGCTTAAGGCTGCACTGAGAAAGGCTACAATCGCAAACGAGATTGTTCCTGTTACTTGTGGTACAAGTTATAGAAACAAGGGTGTACAGATGCTTCTCGACGCTATCGTTGATTACATGCCTGCACCTACAGACATTGCAAATATCAAGGGTGTTATTCCTGACACAGAAGAAGAGGATGAAAGACCTTCATCAGACGATGCTCCGTTTGCAGCACTTGCGTTCAAGATTGCTACAGACCCATTCGTTGGTAAGATTTGCTTCTTCAGAGTTTACTCAGGTACACTTGCTTCAGGTTCATATGTACTCAATGCCTGCAAGGGCAACAAGGAACGTCTTGGACGTATCCTGTTGATGCATGCAAACCACAGAGAAGATATCGATATGGTTTATTCAGGAGATATCGCAGCTGCTGTTGGTCTTAAGAACACAACAACAGGTGATACACTTTGTGATGAAAAGCATCCTATTATCCTTGAGTCAATGAACTTCCCTGAACCTGTTATCCGTGTTGCTATCGAGCCTAAGACAAAAGCAGGTCAGGAAAAGATGGGTATTGCACTTCAGAAGCTTGCTGAAGAAGACCCAACATTCAAGACATATACTGATGAAGAGACAGGCCAGACAATCATCGCCGGAATGGGCGAGCTTCATCTTGAAATTATCGTTGACAGACTTCTTCGTGAATTCAAGGTAGAAGCAGATGTTGGTGAGCCTCAGGTTAGTTACAGAGAAGCAATCAGAAAGCCTGTTGACATTGAGCATAAGTATGCTCGTCAGTCAGGTGGTAAGGGTCAGTACGGACACGTTCTCATGAAGCTCGAGCCTCTTGAAGAAGGCAAGGGTTATGAGTTTGTGAACGCTATCGTCGGCGGTGCTATTCCAAAGGAATATATCCCTGCTGTTGACGCCGGTGTTCAGGGCGCAATGCTAAATGGTGTTCTTGCCGGCTATAACGTTGTTGACGTAAAGGTTACACTTTATGATGGTTCATACCACGAAGTTGACTCATCTGAAATGGCATTTAAGATTGCCGGTTCTATGGCGTTCAAAGATGCTATGAAGAAAGCT
>JAZUOB010000147.1:0-3561 GCA_045604425.1 Clostridia bacterium | reverse complement strand
GGCTCACAGAACGACATGGCTACGATCCGACTTGGAGACTTGGATTGGAGAGATATTGTCAATCCCAAAAAATGATAGTTGATTTAGCGGTTTTGCCGCTAAATTTTTTGTAAAAAAATATCAAAGGAGTTGTTAAAAATGAGCGAATGTACTCATAATTGCGAGACTTGTTCAAAATCATGTTCTGACAGAAAATCAGAAAGTTTTATTGAGAAAACCAATCCTTTTTCACAAGTCAAAAAGGTGATAGGTGTTGTCAGCGGAAAAGGAGGCGTCGGCAAATCCCTTGTCAGTGGATTGCTTGCTTCAGAATGTAATAAAAGAGGTCTTAGAACAGCAGTGCTGGATGCGGATATCACCGGACCCTCAATTCCAAAAATGTTTGGAATAAATGAAAAAGCAAAAGGAAATGAAGACGGTATTTTCCCTGTTGTTACAAAAGACGGTATCAGTGTTATGTCAATAAATCTTTTGCTTGAGAATCAAACAGACCCGGTAGTCTGGAGAGGTCCTGTGATTGCAGGAACGGTAAAGCAATTCTGGACAGATGTTCTTTGGGGCGATATAGACGTTATGTTTATTGATATGCCTCCCGGAACGGGCGATGTGCCTCTTACAGTTTTTCAGTCTATTCCGGTAGATGCTATTGTGGTTGTTACATCACCGCAGGAGCTTGTTTCAATGATAGTTGAAAAAGCTGTGAAAATGGCAAAAATGATGAATATAGAAGTACTTGGTCTTGTAGAAAACATGAGCTATGTAGAGTGTCCTGATTGCGGCAAGAAAATAGAGATATACGGAAGCAGCACGGCTGACAAAGTAGCCGCACAAAACGGCATTACAAGTGTTGCTAAAATGCCTATAAATCCTGAACTGGCAAAGCTTTGTGATGCAGGAGAGATTACATCAGGGCAAATAGATTATCTTGATAATATAGTAGATAAAATTATTAACAGGTGATAAACATGGATAAAGGTAAAATCGCAAAAGAATTGTTTTTGAAAGGTTATAATTGTTCTCAGGCTGTTCTTGGTGCTTTTGCAGAGGATTATGGTCTTGATCTTGACACTGCTATGAAATTGTCATCTTCTCTTGGCGGAGGTATGAGCCGTATGCGTGAAGTTTGCGGAGCAGTAAGCGGAATGTTTTTAGCTTCCGGTCTTGAATACGGATATGATGACCCGAAAGCTTCCGAAGAAAAGGCGGATTTATATAAACTAAATCAGGAATTGGCATCGAAGTTTAAAGAAATCAACGGCTCAATAATTTGCCGTGAGCTTCTTGGACTTGATGTGAAAAAAGACACCCCAAATCCTGAAGCCAGAACAAATGAATATTATCAAAAACGTCCTTGTGCCGATCTTGTAGAAGATGCAGCGAGGGTTTTGGAAGAATATATAAATTCTCATAAAAATTAAAATCTGCATCTGCAGCTTTTTTGCGTGTAAAAGGTGGATTTGTTATGAAATGGAGAAAGTTTTTGTTTTTGACAGCTTTGATGTTTTCATCAATATTTGTATCGGTGCATGGCTTTTCAAAAGCTACAGTGGTCAGTATGTGTGTGGACGAGCATGTTATGTATGTAAATGGGACTCAGCAGGAAATAGACAGGGGAAGAGGCACAAAACCGGTTATAATAAGCGGCAGAACTTTGATTCCTATTCGCGCGGTTGTTGAAGCATATGGCGGAAGTGTCTTGTGGAACGGCGAATCCAGAGAAGTTAGCCTTATAATTGACGATACTACTGTGGTTTTAGGTATAGACAGGACAGTTGCGTACGTAAATAATGTTCCAAAGACTTTGGACGTTGCCCCGGTAGTTATAAACGAACGTACAATGCTGCCTGTACGATTTATAGCAGAAAGTTTTAATTTCGGTATAGCATGGGATGAAACAAATAGGGTTTTAACCATAATTACAGATACTCTCGATGCTGATGAATATGAGTATATAATAAATAATGTTCCTGATTATTCAGGAAAAGCATATGTTTCTTTAAATAATAACACACCTATGTTTAAGGATTACGAAATTATTTCCGGCAGCTTTGAGTACTATAGCGCTTTGGATGAGCTTGGACGGTGCAACGTGTGTATGTCGGGAGTAAGCAGACAGACGATGCCTGAAGGTGAGCGAGAGTCTATCAGCTCAGTCACTCCCACAGGTTGGATAAATGGCAAATACGACAATATATCAGGCGGATATTTGTACAACAGATGTCATTTGATAGGCTATCAGCTCACCGGAGAGAATGCAAATGAGAGAAATCTTATTACCGGCACAAGATACTTGAATATAGAGGGTATGCTTCCATTTGAAAATAGTGTGGATGATTACATAGACTCTACAGGGAATACTGTTCTATACAGAGCGACACCTGTGTTTTTGGATAATAACCTTGTAGCTTATGGCGTTTTGCTTGAAGCTTATTCTGTTGAAGACAATGGAGAGGGTATATCATTTTGTGTGTTTTGTTATAATGTACAGCCTGGAATAGTTATTGATTATTCTACAGGCAATCATAAAAATGATTTCAATACGTCTTCTTCAAAAGTCTACAGAACCCCTACGGGAAAACGATATCATTATGATGCTTCCTGCGGAGGAGTAAACAGTTTCTTGATAACTATTGAAGAAGCTGAAAGCTTTGGACTTACTCCTTGCCTGAAATGTGCAGCGTGATTTTTTGGAATATACGTGCCGTCAATCGAATATAATAATAGCATACTTGTATGGAGGGGATAATATTTGATTATTATTCGCAAAAAGGTGCTTATAACATCATTTATGGTATTGTGTTTGGTGGCGGTGTTTGGATGCGGTGCATTTATATATACAAATGCTGCGGATGACAAAGAAATACGTATTATAATAGATGCAGGCCATGGCGCTCCTGACGGTGGTGCTGTAGGTGTTTCCGGTATTGTGGAAAAAGATATAAATCTTGCGATTGCATCAAAATTAAGTGAGGTTTTAGAGGCAAAAGGCTTTACAACCATAATGACACGAATGGGTGATAACGGAATATGGGATAGCCAAAGCGAGACCCTTAGGGAGAAAAAACGTACAGATATGCAGTCCAGACTAAATATAATGAAAAACAGTGGCGGCGATTTGTTTGTGAGCATACATATGAATTCATTTACAGATAAGAGCGCAAATGGTCTGCATATATTTTATTCAGCAAATCATCCCAAGATAAAACCTCTTGCTGAAAAAGTACAAAAAGAAATATCTGATATCACAGGTGCATCTGCTCATGCGGTTAAATCGGCAGATGAATCATTGTTTTTGATGAAATCTCCGCCGATCCCGTCTATATTGGCAGAATGCGGTTTTTTGTCCAACCCTGAAGAAGAAAAGAAACTGACAGATTCTGAGTATCAGTCAAGGATTGCGTGGGCAATAGCAGAGGCTATTGATGAATATTATACAAGATAAACAGTATTTTTTTATGTAAACTGTTGAATATAACTTTTTTTTCATAAAAGCTTGAAATACCAAAGGTTTTGTGGTATAATCAAGCTACAGTTATATAAGTCTTGACGAAAGAGTGGGCA
>JAZUOB010000146.1:0-4386 GCA_045604425.1 Clostridia bacterium | reverse complement strand
ATTGTTTTTAAGAGAGTAGGGGAGCATCTGGCGTGATGCTTTGTTGGGAGTAGGGTACATTATTTGCTCTGTTATGCTTGCGCCATTCTCTGCATCAAGAATAAAATTCAGGAATTTGTGTGCATTATCGTAGTTTGAAGCACCCTTTGGAATAAACCATGCATCAATACCAAAACCAATACCCTCTTTTGGATATACGATTTTAAGCTCCGGCCGAGCTTCTAGTGCGAGGAATGCTTGTGAAGTGAATAAATATGCAATATCAACCTCACCGCTTATAAGTGCTTCATGAGGGCTGTTGTAGTCCAGATGATGAATGTTGTCCTTAAGCTTCATCAACTTGTCTTTCGCGCTATTCAGGAGCTTTGAATCTGTGGTGTTCATAGACTCACACATAGATTTCAGGGTTATACCAATTATGTTTCTTGCATCATCTATCAGGAGTAATTTACCTTTTAGAGCCGGATTCCATAAATCATTGTACCCTTGTATATCTATTTCTATTTTATTTGGGTCATATGCAATGACCGGGCTTCCGGCACTATACGGAACAGTGTACTTGTTTTCGGGGTCATATAGCTTTGACAAAAAATCTTCATCAAGATTTGAATAGTTAGGCAGCTGTGATTTGTCAAGCTCCAATAACAGTCCTTGTTTGCCGGCAATATCAATGATATAATCAGAACCAATCACCAGATCATAACCGGAGTTGCCTGTGCTGATTTTTGCCAGCATATCTTCATTTGTATCAAAATTAGAAATGTTGATTGTAATATTTTCTGTTTTTTCAAATTCGTCAATTATGTTTTGAGGGATATATCCGTCCCATGTAAGAATGTTTAATTCTTCTTTTGTGGTATCCTTTGAGTTGCATGCAGCAAGACTTGTTATAACTGCGAGCAAAGATATTATCGAAATAACTTTTTTAATCATATAATCATTCCTTTCTTGTACAATTATATAGGATTTTTTTGGATATGTCAATCAGAAAAAAGTTGTTTATTTTGTGGGAATATGTCTGATCAAAAAACTATTTGATTTATTTTGTAATATGGTGTATAATGGGTTTGAAAAAGTAGTATAGCTTGCTTTTTCAAACTCAATGAATTGTCACTTGCGTGCATTGAATGGCGATTCGTGTTGCAGTATCAACTATTCATAGATGATATCCAATTCATGACAACGAAGTTGTCAATTCATTGTTTTTGACTTTACTTGATATGAGCATAACGCGGATTATATCCTAAAAAGGAGAGAAGGAAATGAAATATTTGATTGTAGTTGATATGCAGAAGGATTTTATAACCGGGAGTCTGGGCAGTGAACTTGCTGAGAAAATTGTGGCTGATGTTGTTGAAAAAGTAAAAAAATTTACCGGAAAAGTTATATTTACAAGAGATACTCATTTTGATGATTATATGCAAACGCAGGAAGGCAAGAAACTGCCGGTACAGCACTGCATTAAAGATACAGATGGTTGGCAGATTTGTGATGAACTTAAGGCTTATGCTAATGATGTTGTTGATAAAATTACATTTGGAAGTGTCGATTTGCCAGGAATACTGAAAGATTATGGCGATGAGATAGATGAAATAGAATTGTGCGGATTGTGTACAGATATTTGCGTAATTTCAAACGCTATGATATTAAAAGCGAGCTTTCCTGAAACAAAAATAGTTGTTGATGGCAAGTGCTGTGCAGGAGTTAGTGTCGAAAGTCACAAAACAGCACTTGAGGCTATGAAGGCAGTGCAAATAGAAATCATAGATTGAAAGACATATGGGTGCCCTGATTGTCTTAGAAGCAATGCTTTTTAGTCCCAACTTGACACCGGCTTATAAGGGATGTCGAATAATGTCGAAAGGAGAAATACTATGAACAGAGAAAAATTGAAGTATAGCTTGGTATGTTTAATATCGTTTCTTTTAATACCTATTTGTGCAAGTGCTAATATGCTTTGGCCATCTTTATATATTGCTGAGGGTATGAGAAGTTGGTATGTTATATTAATTGGTCTTGTAATAGAGATAGTATTTGTAAAGTACTGTATAAAAGAAACCTATTTGAAATCAGCATTGATTGCATTTGTTATGAATTTAGTGTCTACGATTTTAGGGGTTGTTGCAATACCTTTAAGCGGTTTTATTGGTGAAGTTTTGATGATCCCTTTTGGTACAGGTACATTCCATCCTACCCATTGGTTAATGAGTTATGTGTTTGCTATACTTTCAAATGTACTTATTGAAGGACTAACTGTAAAATTTATTTTTAAACATAAATTTAAGAAAATGTTTTGGTGGCTTTGTGTGGCTAATGCAATTAGTGTTATAATTTGCATCTTGTTTCACGGAATCGCAATGCAAAATATAAATATTTAATTTTAGTCCTAACTTGATATGAACTATCACTTAAAAAGTTTGGCATCTAGATTATACAGTCTTTATATAAGAGTTTGCGAAACTAATATTACAAGTGCCCATTTTATAATGGTGTGTAATGTCTTTTTGATGGATTATGGAGTTGATATAAAATGTACAATGATTTTGCCGGTCTTTATGACCAATTGATTACTCAGGATATTGATTACAATAAGGTTTGTGACTATATTCAGGATGTATTTAAAAGATACCATAAAACACCCGGTATTGTATGTGATCTTGCCTGCGGAACAGGGAATATTACTGTCCCTATGCAGAATCGTGGCTATGACATGATAGGTGTGGACATTTCAGAGAATATGCTGAATGTAGCAAGGGGGAAATCTGAAGATATTTTATTTATATGTCAGGATATAAAAAAACTTGATTTATTTGGGTCGTGTGATGCGTTTTTATGTATGACAGACGGGTTTAACTATATAACAAGCCTTAATGCTCTTACAAATATTTTCAAACGTATAAGAAACTGTTTTATAAATGACGGCGGCATTTTTGTTTTTGATATAAGTACCCGGCATAAACTTGAAAATATTTTGGGGAACAACACTTATATTTATAATACAGATGATGTATATTATTCATGGGAAAATGAATATAAATCACCATTTTGCAAAATGGAACTGAATTTCTTTGTAAAAGACAATACCGGATATAAAAGGTTTGATGAAGTGCAAATACAACGTGCATACACTATGAAGGAGATTGAAAATGCACTTCTTGTAAGCGGTATTTCTTCTGTAGATGCATATAAAGCTTATACCTTTGAAAAACCGGAGCCTACAGACGAAAGACTGGTTTTTGTAGCACAGATGTAGTAATATAAAGTTAGTTAATTTTTTGTAAAAACCATGTATTATTAGGTGTTATTTTGTATAATTTTTAAATAAATAAATTTGTGAAAATATTGACGAATTAAAAAAAAAGTTATATAATATATTTTGTGTATAAAACACATAATTTTTTTGTCGCAGGAGCGACGGATTGGAGTTATGATTATGAGAGTATATAATTTTTCAGCAGGACCATCTATGCTTCCGGTAGAAGTTCTTGAAAGAGCAAAATCAGAAATGGTTGAATACGGCACCTCCGGAATGTCCGTTATGGAAATGAGCCATAGATCCAAAGATTACGAAGAAATTATATTTGGTGCTGAGGCTCTTGTTCGTGAGCTTATGAATGTTCCTGACAATTATAAAGTTCTTTTCCTTCAGGGAGGAGGCTCAAGTCAGTTCTCAATGATTCCTATGAACTTGTCTAAAAATAAAAAGGCTGATTATGTTATCACAGGTCAGTGGGCAAAGAAAGCTGCACAAGAAGCTGATAAGTACATAGAAGTTAATAGAGTTGCAAGCTCACAGGATAAGACATTCTCTTATATTCCAAAGCTTGACAAAAATACATTCTCAAAAGACGCAGACTATTTCTATATCTGCTACAACAATACAATTTACGGAACAAGATATACACAGCTTCCTGAAACCGATGCTCCTCTTGTTGCTGATATTTCATCATGTGTTATGTCAGAAGTTATTGATGTTTCTAAGTTTGGTCTTCTTTTTGCAGGTGCACAGAAGAACCTTGGCCCTGCAGGTGTCACACTTGTAATAGTACGCGAAGACTTGATTGGTGAAGTTTTAGACGGAACACCTACTATGTTTGACTATACAATTCATGCAGATAATGATTCTTTGTACAACACACCACCTACATATTCAATTTATGTTCTTAAGCTTGTTCTTGAATGGATCAAAGCTCAGGGCGGTGTTGCTGCTATCCAGAAGATCAACGAAGCAAAAGCAAAGATTTTGTATGATTATCTTGATTCTTCAAAGTTGTTTAAAGGTACTGTAGTGAAAGAGGACAGATCACTCATGAACATTCCTTTCGTTACAGGCAATGATGAACTTGATGCAAAATTTGTAAAAGAAGCAAAAGAAGCTGGCTTTGT
>JAZUOB010000145.1:0-3223 GCA_045604425.1 Clostridia bacterium | reverse complement strand
ACGCTCTACCACTGAGCCACTCCCGCAAATGTTAAATTCATTATACCATTTGAATGTGATTTTGTCAATAGTTTTTCCTAAAAATAATGTATTTTTTCCCTTTCGCACGTATTTGTATTTCAAGATTGTACAAATAGTGAAATTTATATGAATATTCAAAATTACCCTTGATTTTTCTTTGGTTATATATTAAAATAAATATAAATAAATATTGTAATATAATGCACGTGGTGTATATTTTACATAATCGTATTTGAAAGGAGTTTTCTTGTACAATGAATAATATTAGATTTGAATATGATGGCGCTTTGAATTTTGTCAAACAGCATGAACTTGACAATCTAGAGGTACAAATAAAATCAGCTCATGAACTTTTACATAATAAAACCGGCCCCGGTAATGACTTTTTGGGTTGGGTGAATCTTCCCATGGATTACGACAAAGAAGAATTCTCAAGAATAAAAAAAGCAGCAGAAAAAATCAAATCAAATTCTGATGTGCTTATCGTTATTGGCATCGGCGGTTCATACCTTGGTGCAAGAGCAGCAATAGAGATGCTGACAAGTGCTTTTTATAACACACTTTCAAAAGAACAAAGAAAAACACCGCAAATCTTTTTTGCAGGCAACAGCATCAGTTCATCATACTTAAATGATTTACTGGACGCAGTAGAAGGCAAGGATTTCTCTGTAAATGTAATATCTAAATCAGGTACTACCACAGAGCCTGCAATAGCTTTCAGAGTATTTAAAGACCTTCTTGAAAAGAAGTATGGAAAGTCCGGTGCAAAAGAGAGAATTTTTGCTACAACAGACAAAAAAAGAGGCGCACTTAAGACTTTGTCAGATGCAGAGGGCTATGAGACCTTTGTTATAAGTGATGATGTAGGCGGCAGATTTTCAGTCCTCACAGCAGTTGGTCTTTTGCCAATCGCTGTAGCGGGAATAGATATAGACCAGATGATGCAAGGTGCAAAGGATGCAGTAGAAGAATATAGCACTCCTGAGCTTTCTAAAAATCCTTGTTATCAGTATGCTGCAGTGAGAAATGCACTGTATCGCAAAGGCAAGACAGTTGAAATGATGGTTAATTTCGAGCCGGCACTTCACTATTTTGGCGAATGGTGGAAGCAGCTTTACGGTGAAAGTGAAGGTAAAGACGGCAAGGGAATATTCCCGGCTGCTGCTGACTTCTCTACAGACCTTCATTCTATGGGGCAGTACATACAAGACGGACAGAGAATACTCTTTGAAACAGCACTTTTGGTAGATGAACCTACAAGAGATTTTGAAATCAAAGCAGATAACGACGACCTTGACGGCCTCAACTTTTTAGCCGGCAAGACTCTGGACTATGTAAATGAAATGGCAGCACTTGGTACTAATCTTGCGCATATCGACGGCGGTGTTCCAAACCTTGTAGTCAGAATTCCAAAGCTTGATGCATACAACTTCGGAAAACTCGTGTATTTCTTCGAAAAGGCTTGCGGCATATCAGGTTATATGTTGGGAGTAAACCCCTTTGACCAGCCAGGTGTTGAAGCTTATAAAAAGAATATGTTTGCACTTCTTGGCAAACCCGGTTATGAGTCAGAAAAGCAAGCTATTATGAAAAGATTGAATAAGTAAAATTAAAGACGATGATTCTTGAAGTAGTAAGCTGCCCGGCTATACGGGGTTTTGATTAATGACTGCCAATGAGTTTCATGTCTTAAACATAAATTTTAAGGAGGATAAAATTATGGTTGAATTGATTATCGGGAAAAAAGGTACAGGTAAAACAAAGCACCTAATCGAAAGCGTTAATGCTGCAGTAAATGTTGCGAAGGGTAATGTGGTATTTGTTTCTAAAGAAAACTCAAGAAATATGTATGATATTACTACAAAGGTTCGCATGGCGGAGACAGCTGAATTCGATATCGAATCTTATAGCGAATTCCTTGGATTTATCTGCGGTATAGTGAGTGGCAATTTTGATATTACAAATATATTTGTAGACGGAATATTTAAAATTGTAGGTACAGACGAACTTGAAGGTTTTGAAGAGTTCCTTGCAAGACTTGATGCAATGAGTGCAAAGTTTAACATTTCATTTGTAATCACTGTAAGCATCGACGCAGATGCGGCGCCTGATTATATCAAGAAGTACGTTTGATTATAAATGATTTCCGCCGTCGGTCAAATACATTTCCGACGGCGGGATTTTTGAGTTTGGTTATTTGGAGGATTTGAAATGTATTATCGCAGCACAAGAAATAACGAAGTGAAAGTATCGGCAGCACAGGCAATAAAGCAAGGTTTGTCTTTCGAGGGCGGCTTGTTTGTTCCGGAAAGCTTTCCAAAGGTGTCACTTCAAGATATAAAATATCTTTCACAGGTGAGTTATACAGAAAGAGCAAAATTTGTATTGGGTAAGTTTCTTACAGACTTTACTCCTGACGAACTCAATGACTGTGTTACAAAGGCTTACACCAAAGAAAAATTTGGCACCGACACAATAGCACCTATGTATAAATATGATGATAAATCATATTTCTTGGAATTGTGGCATGGCCCTACTTGTGCATTCAAAGATATGGCACTTCAGATTCTGCCTCACTTGCTCACAACATCAATGAAGAAGACAAATGAGGATAAGGAAGTAGTTATACTTGTTGCTACCAGCGGAGATACAGGAAAAGCAGCTTTGGAGGGCTTCAAAGATGTTAACGGCACCAGAATAATAGTATTCTATCCAAACAATGGTGTCAGTGAGATACAAAAGCTTCAAATGGTTACTCAAGACGGCGAAAACGTAAGCGTATGTGCAGTTGAAGGTAACTTTGACGACGCACAAAATGGAGTAAAGAAGATCTTTACTGATGACGAGTATAAAAAATCACTACTTTCTCAAGGCTTTAGCTTGTCCAGTGCAAACTCTATCAACTGGGGAAGACTGGTGCCACAGATTGTATACTATTTCTCCAGCTATGCAGACCTTCTTAAAAATGATGAAATACAGCTTGGTGACAAGATAAATATCACAGTTCCCACAGGAAACTTTGGTAATATTCTTGCATCATACTATGCATATAAAATGGGACTTCCGGTAAATAGGTTTATATGTGCATCAAACGAAAACAACGTACTTACAGACTTTATAAATACCGGCGTGTATAACAAAAATCGTGCGTTCCATACAACAACCAGTCCTTCTATGGATATTCTTATTTCAAGCAACCTTG
>JAZUOB010000144.1:0-4811 GCA_045604425.1 Clostridia bacterium | reverse complement strand
TGCAACGCTTATGGAGTATAATTTTGACCATAGTGATATGACACATATGCTGTTTGATAATAAATCTTTAGAGCTTACCCGCTTGACAGGTTTTGTTATGAACAATATTGATGTGTATGAAAATGGCAAAGTTGCAATGATTATAACAGAGTCAAAGCTTTTAAATGAATATGGTGTAGCTGACAGTGACACCGGTGACCTTATAAATATACCCAGAAGTGTTTCAGGTGTTGAGATAGCTGTGCATATAAAAGAAAAATCAGGTGTTTTGAGGGTCAGCTTCAGGTCTAACGGAAAAGCAGAAGTAGATAGAGTGGCTGCTAAATTTGGCGGCGGCGGACATATAAAAGCAGCAGGTAGCACCTTAGAGAATATTCCGCTTGAAAAGGCTAAGGTTTTGCTGCTTGATGCTGTAAAAGATGAATTGAAACGATGTGGTTTTTGATTTTGGAGGTAAGTTTTGAGTTATAACGGAATAGTTGTCTTGAATAAACCTCAAGGCCCTACATCTCATGATATGATAAACCGGCTTAGGAAGATTTTTGGGACAAAAAGGGTTGGTCATACCGGCACTCTTGACCCAATGGCAGAAGGTGTCCTTGTGGTATGCATCGGCAATGCTACAAAGGCATCCGATATGATTTTAAACGAGAAAAAGGAATATATTGCCGGAATAAAATTTGGAGTGTCTACTGATACGGGCGATATTACAGGCACCATAGTCAAGACTGATGATACTTCTATTGATGCAGAGGCACTTGAGTCAACTCTTGTAAAGTTAAAGGGTGATTTGATGCAGGTTCCGCCAATGTACAGCGCCAAAAAAGTCAATGGAAAAAAATTGTACGAACTCGCAAGAATCGGTGAAACCATACATCGTGAGCCGGCAAAGATAACAATATATGAAGCACAGGTTTTAGAAAGTGTCGCTTGTGAGAAAAATACTTTTAAAATAAAAGTCGTATGTTCAAAAGGTACATATATAAGGACATACTGTGAAGATGTAGCAAAGTATTTGAATACCGTAGGCTGTATGTCAAGCCTTGTCAGGACAGCATCCGGAAAGTTTTCTGTTGATAAGTCTTATACAATAGAAGACCTTGAGGATTTAGCTTCTGATGGTGAGCTTTCAAAAGCTTTGATACCTACTGATGAATTGTTTGATTATGCCAAAGTCGAGCTTAGCAAAAAACAATCAGACAGATTTAAAAACGGGGTTTTTGTATCTCATCCTTTGGTTGTGGACGGTGAATATTACAGAGTCTATGACAGCGACAAAAATTTCATTGCAGTGGCAGTGTGCATCGAAGGCAGGTTGAGAATAAAAAAATCTTTTCCGGTTTAATGGAGTTTGGTATTATGACAGTAGTATATAAAAGAGGGGATAGTATAAAACCTCAAAAAACAAGTATAGCCCTCGGCACGTTTGACGGACTTCATGTTGCACACATGATGATTATAGATAAGGCTGTAAGTCTTGCTAAGGAGAATAATCTAAAAAGCGGTGTGCTTACTTTTGACAGTATTCCGTCAAATCTTATAAATGCAAACAGCACACCGAAGATTATGAGCCTGGATGATAAACTGGAGCTTCTTGATAAACTGGACTTTTTGTATGTTGAGACTTTTGACAAAGAGTTTATGAACAAGTCTCCTAATGAATTTGTAGATTATCTAAAAAACAAACTAAATGTTTCCTGCATTTGTGTAGGCTATGACTACAGGTTTGGAAAAGGCGGCTTAGCTGGAGCACAAGACCTAAAAGCCTTAGCAAAAGAATCCGGCATTTCTGTGTATGTGCTGGATAAATTTGAACTTGACGGTGAAGTGGTTTCAAGCACTAAAATAAGAGGTTATATTTTATCCGGACAAATTGAAAAAGCAAATAAATTTTTAGGACGTCCATTTCACATAACCGGCATTGTAGAGCATGGACTTAATAATGGCACCAAAATGGGTATTCCCACTGCCAATATTATAAAATCACCTGAAATGATATGCTTGAAGCATGGTGTGTATGCCGGATACTGCATAGTAGACGGGTGCAAATATAAAGCAGTGATAAATGTTGGTAATAATCCCACTTTTAACGGAAAACATACAACTATCGAATGTCATCTTCTTGATTATTCAGGAGATTTATACTCAAAAACTATAAAAGCCCAGTTTTTAAAGTTTATAAGAGACGAAATAAACTTTGAGTCAAAAGATAAGCTTGTTGAACAAATAGCGAAAGATATTGATTTTGCACTTAAAACATTGACTGATTTTTAAATCGGAGGAAAATAATGTATATTGTTGTTGGATTAGGAAATCCTGGAAGCGAGTACAATATGACTCGTCATAATATCGGGTTTTCTGCAATAGACTATATTGCAGACCAAAATAAAGTTGATGTCAAAAAACTAAAATATAAAGCTCTCTTTACAGATGTAAATATAAACGGTGAAAAGGTTTTACTTATAAAACCACAGACGTATATGAATCTTAGCGGAGAGAGCGTGAGAGAATTTTGTGCGTTTTATAAAATCCCACCTGAAAAAGTCATAGTTATCTGCGATGATGTATCTTTACTACCTGGCAAAATAAGAATACGACGCAAAGGCTCGGCAGGCGGACACAATGGACTTAAATCTATTATATACCAATTAAATAGTGAGGACTTTATCAGGATAAGAATAGGAGTAGGCTCCCCTGAAAATCCAAACTATGATTTGGCAGATTATGTCCTTGGAAGATTTACAAAAGATGAGATACCTGTGTTGGAGGATTCTATAATCAGAACGTCTAACGCTGTGGTTGAAATTATAAAAAACAGTGTAGACAGCGCTATGAATAAGTTTAATGCGTAATGTTTGTACATGATATTACAGGGGTGCAGGGTAGTACTGCACTCCCTTTGGCTTTGGAGGGAAAATGAAGTTTCATGAAATATTGAAAGAAAGTTCCGGCTTTCTTGAAATACTAAAACAAATACAAAATAATAATTTTCCTGTATCAATTACAGATGTTTGCCAGTCTGCACAGGGGCATGTCATATCAAGTATATGCGAGAATATAAAAGCCAGTAAGCTTGTATTGTGCTACACAGATACAGAGAGTGCTGAATTATATAAAGAGCTGAAATTTTATACTGATAATGTGTGTTTGTTCCCGTCAAAAGAACTGGTGTTTTATGATATGGATGCTGTGGGGCGAGATATCGAATACCGCCGACTACGTGCTTTGAGTCAGTGGGAAAAAGGTGCACTAATGGTCACATCAGTTGACGCACTTATGCAGTATACCACTACAAAAGAACATTTTTTAAGTGATAAAATATATATTGCCACAGGTGAAGTGTACAATCTTGATGACCTAAAAGCAAAACTGGTATCAATGGGATACACAAGCTCTGTTGAGGTAGATGCTCCGGGATTATTTTCTATACGAGGCGGTATAGTGGATATATTTTCTCCAAATATGAACTTGCCTGTCAGAATTGAGTTTTTTGATGATGAAATAGATTCTGTCAGAATATTCGATTGGGAGACCCAAAGAAGTGTAGAAAACATAAACTCTGCAGAAATAATTATTGCACGTGAAACGGTTATGAACCGTGAAGAACAGAGCTCGCTTGTGTCAAGACTAAAAGAGTTGTCAGCAAAGCATCCGGATGATGAAGTACTTGGAAGTGAGCTTGAAAAAGCTGAAAATAATATATTTTTTCCGTCAATTGATAAATACATCAGGTACATTTATAAAAAGCTTCCTACATTACTGGATTTTATGAGTGATACTACAATTTTTGTCATAGACCCTCTTAGGATTTATGACAGAGTAGATAATTTTGTTCACGACCGTCTTGATGATATCTCAAAGCTTATGTCCGGCGGTGTGATGCATGGAGAAATCAAGGATATTTGTCTTGAAAGTGCAAATGTTTTAAAGACACTATCAGAAAATAATGTCATAAATATTTCTATATTGGGAAGTGATGGCATAAGCCTTAGAGCGCGGCAAACAGTTTCATTTCATGGAAAGCTTGAATATTTGTATGAGGACTTGACAAAATGGCATAAAGAGAAAAGAACAGTTGTCTTAATGGCACAAAACAACGACAAGGCTAAGAATATTTTTGGAGTTCTTAAAGAAAATGGATACGACAGTGTACTTTCACTAGATAATGATATCACAAAAAACAGAATAAATGTGCTGACAGGTTTTATCAAATCAGGATATGAATATCTGGACTTCGGGTTTGTTGTTGTATCGGACAAGGAAATATTTGATATCACTTCAAAACGAAAAAAACCCAAAGATGAAAATGCCAAAAGAATAAAATCGTACAACGATATTTCTGTAGGTGATTTTGTGGTGCATAGAACACATGGAATAGGTGTTTATGACGGTATTCATAAAATGACAGCTATGGGGGTGACTAAGGACTATCTAAAGGTCAAATATCGTGATAATGATGTGTTATATGTTCCGGTAGACCAGTTAGATATGCTTTTCAAGTATACAGGCGGCGAGGAAAAGAAAGTAAGAGTCAGCAAGCTTGGTGGCAAAGAATGGAAGAATACAAAAAGCAGGGTAAAACAGTCAACGCTTGAAATGGCAAAGAGATTGGTGAGCTTGTATAGACAGAGGGAGAATACAAAAGGCTTTGCATTTTCAAAAGATACCGTATGGCAAAGAGATTTTGAGGATAGCTTTGTTTATACAGAAACAGAAGACCAGCTTAGAAGTATAGAAGAAGTCAAAAATGATATGGAGAGCGAAAAGCCTATGGATAGGCTTCTGTGCGGAGATGTTGGCTTCGGCAAAAC